>JALRFC010000083.1 GCA_023253875.1 Candidatus Kapaibacterium sp. | reverse complement strand
AGCATTGGGTTTGGCAAAAGCCAAAAATGCCAGATTCCTTCTTGCAAGCACAAGCGAAGTCTATGGCGATCCACTCATTCATCCACAGGAAGAAACCTATTGGGGTAATGTGAATCCAGTTGGCATTCGTGGTGTTTATGATGAAGCAAAACGCTTTGCGGAAGCCATGACGATGGCATATCACAGGTATCATGGACTCGAAACGCGCATCGTTCGGATATTCAATACATATGGTCCACGCATGCGCATCGAAGATGGTAGAGCAATTCCGGCTTTCATGTCACAAGCATTGCGAGGCGAAGATCTCACTGTCTTCGGTGATGGTTCGCAAACACGTTCTGTCTGTTATGTGGATGATTTGGTGGATGGAATTTATCGTCTGCTTCTTTCGGATGAATCCAATCCCGTGAATATTGGTAATCCGGATGAGATTTCAATGCTTGATTTAGCAAAAGAAATTCTGGAAATCTCCGGTTCTGATTCCACAATTGCATTCAAGGATTTACCACAGGATGATCCAAAGGTGCGCCAACCCGATATTACGAGAGCTCGAGCCATTTTGAATTGGGAGCCACATGTACAGCGCCGTGAGGGCTTGCTCAAAACATTGGAATATTTCAAACAAGCACTTGGAAAATTATCATGAATGCAGATTTGATTCACCGCGTTCAGGAAGTGATTGATGCTGAAATCAAACCTATGATTGAAAGAGATGGTGGAAGCATCGAACTTGTATCTATTGATGAACAAGGTGTCGTGAGAGTGCGACTCAGTGGAGCTTGCTCCAAATGCAGTGCTTCCTCCATCACATTGCATGGTGGTATTGAGCGTATTTTGCGTAAACGTTTCCCCGAAATTCACTCAGCCGCACTTGCCTAATGTCGGGGTCGGTACCATTCAGCATATTGTATCGAGATGATGATTGCATTGCGATTGCGAAAAGACACGGCATCCATGTACATCATTCGATGCTTTCCCCACATGAAATTTCCTGCATGCCGATTCTGCGTGATCAGATTGGTGCTTATGTCTATCCCATACATCGTATAGATCGTGCTACAAGTGGCATCGTACTTTTTGCACTCAGTCAGGAAGCACTCACTTCATTCAATGAAATGATGTGGTCAGGTGGCATGAGAAAAACATACCATGCCATCATTCGAGGTTGGATGGATGATGTGATTTGCGATTCCCCAATTGCGATAGATGAAAAGATTCATGAAGCGGAAACGCATTTTCGAAGCGTCAAACAATCAGAAATGGAATATCCATCCCAGCAATTTCCTAACACTCGGATTTCACTTGTCGAAGCGGAATTAAAAACGGGGAGAAGACATCAAATTCGAAAGCATTGTGCGCATCTCAGACATCCAATTGCAGGTGATGTTCGTTATGGCGATGGGAAATTCAATATGCTCTTTCGCACGCATCATGATATACATAGACTCATGCTTTTTGCGACATCACTTCAATTCATACACCCAATTACGCAAAATGAAATCGCAATCAAGTACAATCCTCGGCAGGAAGATGCTGCACTCGATTCATTCTGCGACTATCATGGATACTTATTTGATTGATTGTTGTTTTATTTGTAGGAATTTGAGTGAAATTATTGTTCTTTTAATGGTTTCACAGAACTCAAAATGTGATATATTTGAAAGTAATAATACCAGCCACGCTTCCCATTTGAACAGCGCACCCGGGCTGGTTTTCGATTTTTAGGGGATAGAATTAATTTACTACTGATGAAATACACCAAAACATCTTTGACCGTTATTGAACAGGTAGAAAAATTACAAAGTAGGGGGCTAAAGTTTAATAATGTGGATAATGCAATTCATTGTTTATCAAACATCAGTTACTACCGCTTACGAGCTTACACATTTCATTTTCAATTAAATGACCTTGAAAATCAGCCATTTCAAGATGATGTTACTTTTGAAGAAATCATTAAGATATATGATTTCGATGCAAAACTCCGACTGTTAATTTTCAAAGCAATTGAAAAAATTGAAATATCCTTCAGAGCACAAATCGTATATCACTATGCTCAGAATTACGGTAGTCACTGGCAACTGAATAACCATCTGTTCAGAGATTTAGACAGGTATAATAAGCATATTGAAAACTTGAAAAAGGAGGTCGACAGAAGCAATGAATTGTTTATTGAGCATTATAAAAGTAAATATTCTGATCCTATCGAACCGCCCAGTTGGATGAGTTTCGAAGTCATAAGCTTTGGTCTGCTTTCAAAGATGTTTCAAAATCTTAAAAAAGGCCCTGAGAAAATAATATTAACTCGTCATTTTGGCCTGAATGATGTATCAGTTTTGGAAAACTGGATGTTATCATTTAGCATACTCAGGAATATATGCGCTCACCATGGTAGGGTTTGGAATAGGAGGTTGAATAATATTAAATTCCCGACCAATCCAACACATCGATTTTTATCTAAAACTTCAATTTATAGGAATAAGTTATATGCAACTTTGTCTTGTATAGAATATTTACTGAACATCATAAATCAAGAATCAACTTTTAAAAATTGTCTTAAAGATCTGATTAATTCGAATGAATATGTAAGGTTGAAGGAAATGGGTTTCCCGGAAAATTGGCAAAAAGAAGAGCTTTGGCACTGAATGGATGACAGTTAAACTTCTACTTATTGAGAGACGCTCTATCTAATGCATTCTGCGACTATCATGGCTTCGGTTTTTGATTGATTATTATTTCTCAATCAGCTTGCCTGTCTTGAAAAAGTCCGACCATTCTTGAATCAACTTCTTGGACAATTTCTTTTCTTTCACTGCCCTAAAATTACCATAGATGGTTTCATTACCTTTGATTATATGCCATAATTGGGATTCAGGTTTTTTGTGATTTATGGTTTTTGGGGCTTCCATCACGACAATCATCCATGGACTTTGACCCTTCTCATTTTGTTCAATGATGCGCATTGTAGCTTTTGGCGCGCGAGTCCGAAATTCATCTCGAACATTGAGAATGAAATCATTCAGCGTTGTGCTTTTGTCGAATCCGCGAACAGTAAGCATGGCTCCATATTCCGTCCAGGTATCCGGGTTTTCATTATTCTTCAGAAATTCAATGAGTCTGAATGTTGAATCTTCCGAAGATGATTGCATATTCCAACCTTGTTCGGCAGGCCATTTGAGTACATAGCCTTCGGTTGAATCCCAAGAATTCCCGCAATGCTTCTGATATAAATCCGCTCCTTCTTTGTCGCCCATTTGCATGGCATGAAGAAAATCCGTGCAACCTGATACAGTATATCCAAGATATGAGAGAATCTGTCCTCGCATGGTGCGATTCGGCGGATAATCAGGATTAATCTGAATTGCTTTATCCAGATGTGGTAAAGCTCCTGCATGATTGTTTTCGGATAGATATGTAATAGCTACCGAATAATATAAATCAAGATTCATGGGATCTCTTTCGAGATATTTCAAGAAATCTGCTCTCGCATTTTGCTGATTTCCCAGTGACATATGACATGTGCCCCTTCCCACATATGCTTCTACTTGATTGGTGTCCAATTCCAATGCTTTTGTATACTCTTCAATAGCACCCTTGAGATCCTGCATAGCATGCTTCATTGTTGCCGATGTAATATGCTCCTTCACGGTTTTTTGTGCGTGAATAAAAGTTGTGCTGGCAATGAACAAAAGAAGTGAGATGATTGTTTTCATATTGCGTTTCCAAATAAGGATGACAAATTACTAAGGTTGTTGGAAATGATGAAGAAAGTATATTTGTATGCACTTCTCAATGGCCTTCCGTGATTGTTTATGATGTACATATTCCATTAGTCGAGTTTTCGGAGATACTTTCCGAAGAAATGATTCCCATTGATGGAAGAAAGATCAATAAAAAAGCACTCCTTGAATCAAATGCCCGTGCATTATTCATTCGATCTGTAACTCAAGTAAATGATGAATTATTGGCCGGAACTTCCATTCGATTTGTTGGGACCACCACTGCCGGTTATGAACATGTGGATATTGAATCACTTCGGAAAAGAGGAATTGCTTTTGCTTATGCTCCCGGCTCAAATGCAATGCCGGTCATTGAATATGTCTTTTTTGCAATGCATGAATGGAGTCAGATGATTAGTTCGGCATTGAAAGGGAAAACAATCGGCATTATTGGAATGGGTGAAATTGGAAAACGCATTGCAAAAATGTGCAAACAAATGGGAATGCATGTCCTCGCTTCGGATCCACCGATTGAGACTTATGGCATAAAATCATCTGAAGACATTACATGGACTTCGCTTACTACTCTCTTCAAAGAAAGTGATTGCATCACAATTCATTCAGCTTTAACAGACAATGGCTTTCATCCATCATTGAATATGGTAAGCGAAAGACATCTTTCCATGATGAAACCGGGAGCACTCTTGATTCAAGCATCCAGAGGTGGAATTGTAAATGAACAAGCTTTGCTAAATGCTTTAAATCATCAAGACATGTATCTTGCAATCGATGTGTGGAGCAATGAACCACTTTGGAATGAACAAATCGCTAATCATCCCAGAGCATATATGACAACTCCACATATAGCCGGTTATACGAGCTCGGCAAGAAAGCGAGGCGTAGAAATGATCATTCAATCCTATTGTGATTTTCTGGGGAAGAAGTGTGAATTGTCACGATCGAAGAATTTGGGACTTTCCATACATGATGCGACTGCACTTTCATTGATTCGTGAACGGCGTTTTTCACATGACAAACATCAATGGTTGAAACACAAAGAAGTGGATCCTATTACATTTGATGCGGGAAGAAAAGCATTCATGCAAGATAAAGAAACACTTGGAGAGATGTTAGACCTTGGGTAGTGATTTCAGGCCGAGGAAATCCATTGCTGAAAGACCCATCACTTGCGCTTTGATATCGTCTGAAATATCCATGGTTTCAATAAATGCTCCATGTTCCAAATCGCCTAAGGGAAATGGATAATCGGTTCCATAACAAATACGATGTGCACCAATCATGTCGAGCAAAAACTTGAAAGCCGGCTCATCATGCGTGATGCCATCTACCCAAAAAGCTCCCGCATACTCTCTTGGATCCTTGATCCCATGCACATCGCAGAGATCTGGCCTGGCATGCCATCCATGAGAAATCCTACCCATCGTAAATGGAAATGAACCGCCCGCATGCGCAAACAGCACGCGCAATTTTGGATACTTGTCAAATACACCACCAAAAATCATCGAAGTGATTGCAAGCGTTGTTTCAGCAGGCATGCCCACAAGCCATTCCTGAAAATATCTCTTCATGCGATCCGCCCCCGCCATCTCCCAAGGATGCACCATGATGCAAACGTCCATTGCTTCGGCTGCTTCCCAAAATTGATGAAGCGCAGGATCATCAAGATTCATTCCATTGATATTGGAGCCGATTTGCAAGCCGGGCATATTGAGTGTATTCTTGACATAGTCCATTTCATTGATGGCAAGATCAATATCCTGCATCGGCACGGTGCCGAGTCCAATGAATCGTGGAATATCAGCACATACTTGTGCGAGATGTTCATTCAAAAATCGTGACCAATCAGCACCATGCTCCGGCTTTGCCCAATAATTGAATAGGACAGGAACAGTGCATAAAGTCATATAGTCCACGGAATGTTTATCCATGTCTTGCAATATCACTTCCGGATTCCAACAATTCTCCTGAATCTCACGAAAAAAATGTCCATCATCGCGCATCATCTTGGCTGAACCTTCGCGATAATGATCAAGCTCGATGAATCCTCCATAACCATAGCGCTCTTTCAGCGATGGCCATGTCTTGGGAAGAATATGTGCATGTATATCAAGCTTGATCATGAGTGTATTCCGAGATCATTGAAAAGTGCGAGTACCGGGAATGGATTCGATCAATCTACGCGTATAATCATTTTTGGGTGATTCATAGATTTCCTGAGCCGTACCCAATTCTATGATTTTACCTGCATTCATCACGGCGATGCGATCACTGATGAATTTTACGACACTCAAATCATGCGAAATGAAGATATAAGTCAATTTAAATTCCTCGCGCAATTTCACGAGAAGATTCAATACCTGCGCTTGAACGGATACATCCAATGCAGAAACGGATTCATCGCAAATCAAAAATGATGGTTTGAGTGCAAGTGCTCTCGCGATACAAATTCTCTGCCTTTGACCACCCGAAAATTCATGCGGATAATTACCATAATGATGCGGTTCAAGATTCACTTTGTCCAAGAGATAATGAATATATTCTCTGCGTTGGGCATCATTGTCCATCACATTGTGGACTTTCAACACTTCCATAATTGCACTTCC
This sequence comes from Candidatus Kapaibacterium sp., assembly GCA_023253875.1. Classification (GTDB taxonomy): domain Bacteria; phylum Bacteroidota; class Ignavibacteria; order Kapaibacteriales; family UBA961; genus UBA961. Next base: position 871 of record JALRFC010000083.1, on the reverse strand, counting down.
AACACTGAGTCGTGGATTCAGCGAACTATATGGATCTTGAAAAATGATTTGAAAATCTTTGCGAAGTGTTTTCAATGCGCCTTTCGATAAACCGCGAATGTCTTTTCCAGAAAATTGAATATTACCACCGGTTGGTTCAACCAATCGAAGAATTGCTCGCCCCGTTGTTGTTTTTCCGCAACCGGATTCACCCACCAGTCCAAGTGTTTCTCCTGGATAGACATCAAAAGAAATATCATCAACGGCCTTTACAACACCTTTTGTCTGACCAAATACATTCCCGGATCGAATCGGGAAATGTACGGCAAGATTCTCCACGGATAGAATTGGTGCTTGTGCATGAAGCTCTGCATTGCGCTGATTGATCGCTTCGCGAGTAATGACATTACTTTCGATTACATCATTGATTGATGCTCCTGCCAGCTCTTTTGGCGTGATGATGCCATCAGCTGTTTCATCCATGAAATCACGAACGGTTGGGAGAATGTGGAGTTTTTTATCCATGCGTGGACGACAAGCCAAGAGACCCTTCGTATATGGATGTTGTGGATTATCGAAAATTTCTGCGACGCTTCCTTGCTCAACAATTTTACCTTTATACATCACGATGATATCATCTGCAATGTCTTTAATCACGCCCAAATCATGGGTGATGAACATCATGCCCATATTATGCTTCTTCTGCAAATCATGCATGAGATCCAGAATCGTTGCTTGAACGGTTACATCCAAGGCTGTTGTTGGCTCATCTGCAATTAATAATTCTGGCTCACAACATAAAGCTAAGGAAATTACTACACGTTGTCTCATTCCACCTGAAAACTGATGCGGATAATTATCAAATCTATTTTCCGCATCTTTGATACCAACT
>JALRFC010000082.1 GCA_023253875.1 Candidatus Kapaibacterium sp. | reverse complement strand
TTGATTCTGAAACTGAATATCCTTGGCATCATTATTGAAAAAGAATATATGTCATGCATATGATACCCCCTGAATATGGCATGTATACAATGGAACTTTTAATGGGGGCCTGTTTGTCAGGCAATGATATACACAATTTGTAGGGTACATTGATGTTTACTACAACACATGTTATGCGACTCTTGCTACTCATCATGATTTTCGGTGGCTTTGAATTGCAAGCACAATTTTCGCAGACTTTAAAGATAAAGGCAAATTCAGGAAAACCTGTGTTGTCTGATATTCTTAAAAGCGGAGTCGAGTATAGAATCACCATTTCAGGTGAATATTCCATTTGGAAAGAACAGCTCGGGAATGGAGTGGATGCCGGTTATATTTATGATGTTCCACAAGTTCTCATTGACAATAATCAATGGCCGGCTGAGGAATATACAGATGCCAATACCGGTGAAAAGTATAAAGGAATAGCTTTGCCTGCATGGGTTGGGGACTCAATCACTTTTCCATATAATTCCTTCCTCAGACAACAACTGCCATTCTATGAATTCAATCTCAGAAAATGGACAGGATTCAGAGTGGATAATCAACCACTATTGAATATTGGTTATAGCAAAGATGATCATCAGTATCAATTCACGAAAATTGGTGTTGGTGCATCTGTTTCATTTGCCATCATAGATTCAGTACTTATTCCACCAATGGAAGACCCCACTGCAAGCTATGCAGACAATAGTGGTGAATTGACTGTATTCATCGAAGAAGTAATGCCATTCAATGTCAATATCTGCTCCACCAGCCCAATCCTCGATTCAACGAAAAAAATGAAGGGAATTAAGGTTGATGTTTCCGTGCTTGTCACCGATACCAATAAAGCAACCGGCAAAAAGAATATTCTCTTCGATAAGAATCAAGTTGCCATTTATGAAAATGGAAAATTCATTTGTCCAGATACAATCTATTGCAATAAAACAGTCGAAGCAATATCCGTTGCTCTTGTGTTTGACAGAACAAATTCCATGGAATTCGGAACTATCAGCAATAGTGATTCAACATTGAGAATCAATGCAGCAATTCCTGCCGTTAAATCTTTTGTTAATAATCTAGGTAGTAAGGATAAAGCATTGCTTTTGTCTTTTTCCGATACGAATGATGTAACCTTGGACAAGAATTGGACTTCTGATAAAAAGCAGTTGAATGAAGAAATTGATAATTATCGTAAAAGACTTACAAAAAGCGATAATGTAGGACAAACTGCATTACATAAAGCATTGAAATCAGCAATATCAAGAACAGACTTGAATGAAAGCCGAGTCAAAGCAATTGTGGTCTTATCTGATGGTGCCGATAATGTGGCTCCGGTCAATGAACAAGATGTTATAGATACATTGCCCAAAGCAGGTAATATTCCAATATTCATCATTGCCCTTGGTATGGATACAGTATTGAACACAAATTTGAAAGATTCCGGCTCAATACAATTCGATAAAGAAAAAGTAGAAGAGAATATTCGAGGATTGGCACGAATGAGAAATATCGCAAATGCTTCCAAAGGTAGATTATTCTATGTGACCGAAGCCAATGCATTGGAGAATATCTATTCTCTTATCAGCAAAGACATTCGCGAAGAAGAATGCTGCACTATTGAATATGCAGTGGAAGATTGCGAAAAGAATTTGGCTGATACCGTAAGAACTGTGATGATCTATTATCCATTTGAAGGCGGTGTGACTGCGAGAGCGACAACCTATAAAACAAGTTGCGCAAAGACATTCATCAGCAAAAGAGATGCAAGCGGGGAACAGTATACAAAAGTCTTGAATAGCAAAAAGAAACAAGCGCAATCTAGTGTTCCAATCACATTGAAATCAGATAATTCTGTAAATATTGTTCTGATAGACAAATCCGGTACTATTATCAAGACAGTATTTGAAGCACGTTTGAAGAAAGGAAGTCATTCTATTTCAATCGATGCAAAGGAATTGTCCGCAGGAATATATACAGCAGAAGTTTTTGTGAAAGGAAAGAAGCTTTCACAGCATGAAATCACAATTCAGGAGTAAGAGTCATGCTGTACACAGAATACATAATATCGCAGAGAACATTCATGAAATATATGATTTTATCAGCCATTCTATTCTGCATGTTGGGGTCAATGCAGTATGAATTAAAGGCTCAGCCAAAAAGTGTGAAATACAACTATTCAGTGCCTGCAAATACAGGCGAAGTTGTTTCAACATTTGTAACAAATCCAAAATCGATCTATACGGTTACAGTGCAAGGAACATTTTTCCTGACAAGTGGACTCAATGGTGTAAAGGCCGATGGTTTTGCTATAGAGTCAGTGCCTGGAACAGTGCCCCCGGAATTGTGGCCTCCGGCAAGTGTAAAAAATCAAACAAGTGGTATCACTTATGAGATTTATAAGCTTCCTTTGCCATATAGCGATGCAAAAATTTATCCATCACTTCAGCAATTCAATACCATACCTGAATTGAATAAATATGTGAAGTCTCGCATTAATCCAGCCAAATATCTTGGATTCAGATTTGATGGTCGCGTCATACCTGTGATCTCTTATTCGGTCAATAATCGTTATCAATTTCAAGTACAAGGAACCGGAAATGCATTCAGAATGCAAATCATGGATTCCGTAGAAAGTTTGATTCTTGAACGATTAAGACCCGGCTATTCTGATAATTCCGGTGCATTGTCTATTACAATTGAAGAAACGGTGGTGCAATTTTGCGAAGAACCCAAACCGATTTATGACAAAGACAGTGTTTTGATTGCACTGGACATATCTCTTGGAGTATTCGTCGAAGATTCGAATTCAGTTTCAGGCAAAACAAATGTCTTATCTGAATCCACAGATTTAGCAGTGTTTCATAAGGTTCGTAGCTATAGAGACTCAACAGGAGTATCCATAGATAGTTCATTCTTTTTATGTCCTGAAGGCATTACATGTGCAAAACAGAATGACAAAGGTGTTGCACTTGCAATGGTTCTCGATCGTTCCGGAAGTATGCTCGATTTCATAAGTCCGGTTGATTCTCGGATTCGTATTACAGAAGCAAAAGATGCAAGTACACAATTTGTTGACAGACTTGGCGATAAAGATGAAGCAATGATTATTTCTTTTGCCGATGAAAGTAGAGTGGATCAGATTTGGACAAAAGATAAAAACATTTTGAAGAATGCAATCAATTCTCTTGTGCCAACCGGTTTTACAGCCATGAATGAAGCAGTCATCCGTGCAATTGATTCCATTAGAAAACATCCAAATCCAAATAGAGCGATCATTTTGCTTTCAGATGGTGGAAATAATCGTTGGCCGGAATTCAATGCTGTTGTCAATAAAATCAAGGAAGACACCATCAATCCGCTTCCTATTTATTCTATTGCATTGGGCTTGAATAAAAATGATCCTCTCGATCTTGCCGGCTTGAATGATTTGAAAGAATTGGCTCGATTGACCAGAGGAAAAACATTTGAAGTCTATTCATCAGAATCTTTGGATTCGGTGTATAAACAATTGACTCGTGAAGTTATTAATGATAGATGTTGTGTTTTGCGAGTACCAGTTCCTCCTTGTAATGGTCCGGATGATACACTGCGCACTATCAAAGTCTTTATGCCTGTGAATGGAAAGGTTGAATTGAATACAATTACCTATAAGCCAAATTGTACGAAAGCAGATACAAGTACAACTTCAGTTGATGAATCGAATGTATTCGTCTATCGCGGAGATGATGCACAGCCAGTTTCCGAACTCATGCCAAATCCAAGCAATGGTCAAGCAATACTCGGTTATGAAGTTTCCAAATATGGAAATGTCTCAATCGAAATATATGCACAAGATGGTACTTTGATTCGCACTCTGTTGAATGCTCCGCAAGATCAAGGTAGATATAAAATTGCAATCGACATGACAAGTGAAGTTCAGGGATATTATTCAGTGATGATCAAGATTGATGGATTGACTATTATGCGTCCAATGATCATCGCCAGATAAATAATCAGTAAGAAAAAATTACGGGTGGCTCGGGGGAGCCACCCATTTATACAACATCTTAGGGTACTTTCTATGCGTATATTCGTACTGCTATTCGTGGTCGGAGTATTGGGGTTATGGGCACCGACATTTTCCCAAAAAACAATCGCCATCACTGTTTCACCTGCAACTGCCTATGCCGGTGATGTCGTGACTCTCATTCCACTCAATGGAGAGAAATTTCAGACCGGACTTGGTCGGAAACACACAATTCTGGTCGGAAATATTCCGGCAAATATCAAAGATGAAACTGCAAGCCAGATCAGATTTGAAATTCCCTTCATTGGTCTGCACGGTAGTCAGATTGTCAGATATACATTGGATGATGGACCGACCGGACAAACGTCCATTAGCATCATTCCCGGAAAACGCGATGTTCAAGATCTGCCTACAGGAAGCGAACCCGATCCATCAAAACAATATGGTCAACCAGTAGAAGCCGGAAAAAACCCGAAAGGACTTCCAAGAGGACCGGTCGTCTATAATCCACCGGGAGGACATGCAAATAAACCTTACTCAAATTGCAATCCAATGCATGTGATTGATGGTGAATTTTCCGGTCAAGTTGCGGGTGGGAAATATGAGTGGAGCGATATCACTCCAATGAAAACACGCTTCTCGAATATCTATGTTGATTATTGCGCTCAATCCGGAATCATGTATTTTCTCAATGATTGGGATTGGACAAGTGTGGAGCCTGATCAATCAACATGCTATGCATATTTTGAAATGTCCTCAGGCAATGGGGAAGAACAATGGGAAATCCGCATTTATAATGATAAAAAGAGAGGAATCTCCGTAAAAAGAAATGGTATTGAGGTTTCTCAAAACAAAAACATCGTAATTGGCGGAGCGTATTCATTTTCATCTTCACCACTATTTCAACATAAGCATACGATCTATGAATATGCTTTGAAAGTAAAGCCGGGAAATTTCATGATTCCGGTTTTGTCAAGCCCGGTTCAAAGTCTCGGACCATTGGTCAAATGTAATGATACCGGATATGCACTCGTGAAAGATCCTTCCTATTATCATGGCATCATGAATGATACCGGAATCGTATTGCGCAAAGATGACCGTTATGTTCCTCTTGCAGGAGCCGCAGGACTTGCAACCGAGCCGATGGTCATAGCAGGAACACTTGGAAAAAGTGGATCCTCCTTTGGAGCAACAGGTGCCATAGGTTCAAATCCAAATTGTCTTTCAAAGCATAAAGTAGATGGTAAATTCACACGCTTTCCAGATAGTACAAAAGAGTGGTCGCAAGTACCTGCAGCACGAGGTAGATATTCTGATCTCTATGCTGATTATTGTGATGGTAATTTGTATATACTCAATGATTGGGTACTCGGAAGTGAGGAACCGGATAAAGAAAATTGTTATAATCTCTTTGAATTAACAACCGGGGGTGGAACGCAACATTGGGGAATTTATGTCTATCATAATATCCGTAAAGGAATACGTGTATTTCTCAATGGAACCGATGTTTCAAGCGACACGAATATCGTAAAAGGCGGAAAATTTGGCATGGATGGTTCTATTCGTGATCCTAAACCACATACCATTTATGAATTTGCAATCAAGGCAGATGAAGGTGCATGGAAAATGTTTTTCTGTGATCCGGGCCCATCCAGTTTCTGTGATAATGATTTGCCAAATGTTGCAAGAGGGATTCCTTCCATCAATACCGGTTTTTCACAAGTTGGAAGCAAACGTATTTGTTTGAGTAATGACCAGTATTATGGACCTATCATTATTACCAATCCAATCAAGTCAACAATGCTTGATACAGCAGTATTTGTTCTGAGAACAAATGATAATACTACTGATTGGGGCGGATCCAAATATGAAGTGAATATTAGTTTAAATGGTGCATTTGTCAAGCCTGTAGATGTGTTTATTGTTCCCGATGCAACCATCGGTAAACAAGCAACAATCATCACGAAGAGAATTACAGATCGCTCTATATATGCATTGGTGGATGTACCAAATGGCTTCGAGAATGATGGTGAATTACTTCGAATTCGATATGCTTCCAGAATTGGTATGCGTGATACAACAGAAGTAAATGGGAGCGTGCAATTACGAAATAGTAGCAGAGTCATGCGTACTGTACCCGTCCAAAACGGCTATATATTGAATGAAGGGTATGTTATTAGTAATTCACAAGATTTCCGAGCGAATATTTTACCATTTACACAAAAAGACGGCGATTACCTGATGATTTCATTCATATTGGATAGTCCCGAGAATGTAAGTATTCGAGTCTTTGATGAAGTTGGAAGATCTGTTCGTTCATTACCCAAAAAAGGATATTCAATTGGTGAGCATAGTGAACAGCTTCCTCTCAGTGGTATGCAAAAAGGTATGCTCTATGTCATGCTGACTACCGATGATGGAAAATCTGTCACAGTGCCATTCTTGAATAAAGAGTAATCTCGGGGGAGTTCGTAATACAAGGGACATGTCACAAAGATGATATGTCCCTTTTTCTTTTCTCCACACACTATCATCTTTAAACATGCGTCAAAGCCGTCTCACTTGAGTAAAAAACTATGATTCATTTGGCTGTAAATATCGATCATGTTGCCACTGTACGCAATGCTCGTGGCGGTTCCCATCCCGATCCAATTGAAGCGGCAAAACAATCCATCCACGCAGGTGCTGTGGGGATTGTATGCCATTTACGCGAAGATCGCAGACATATTCGAGATGCTGATGTATATGCTTTGAGAAGAGAACTCAATACTAAACTTGATCTCGAAATGGCCGCGCATGAAGAAATTATACGGATTGCCGAAGATGTGAAACCAGAACTTGTGACGATTGTACCTGAAAAAAGAGAAGAATTGACAACCGAAGGTGGACTCAATATCGCTGCCGATCCTTCGAGATATGCAGAATTGGTTCAAAGAATGCATGCCCTTGGTATTGAAGTCAGCTTTTTCATTGAACCGGATTCAAGACAGATCGAAACCGCACAAAAAATCGGAGCCGATATCATTGAACTGCACACGGGGACTTATGCTGATGCAAAAGGTGCAGATGCTCAAATAGCTCTGGAATCCTTGATTCTTGGTGGTTCAATCGCAGTGGATCATGGATTGAAAGTGACTGCAGGACATGGTCTCGACTATCATAATATCACACCAATCAAAGCAATACCCGGTCTGGTGGAAGTCAGCATCGGCCATGCACTCATTTCAAGAGCTCTTTTCACAGGAATTCCCCGGGCAGTGAAGGATATGATTGACATGCTGGTATGAG
>JALRFC010000081.1 GCA_023253875.1 Candidatus Kapaibacterium sp. | reverse complement strand
GTTTCATTGGCAATGCGCTTTCTGCTTTCCGGTGATAAATGGTCAAGTGTACGCATATTGTGGAGTCTGTCAGCGAACTTGATCAATATCACACGCACATCATTCACAAGCGAGAGAAGCAATTTGCGATAACTCTCAGCTCTGGTGATTTCCTTGCTTTTTGAGATATCTCGAATTTTTGTTACACCGTCCACGATTTCAGCAATCGTATCTCCAAAATCCCTGCGAATGTCGGCAAGTGAAACACGAGGCTCATGATCTTCAACAACATCATGCAAGAGAGCCGCAGCCACTGAAATATCATCAAGTGGGATCTCGCGCACGACAATCAATGCGGTCGCCAAGAGATGAGAATAATATGGTCTGCCATCCGCTCTTTTGTCATTCTTATGAATTTCCACACAAAAATTGAATGCCCGAGTAATGAGTTCTTCATCAACTTTGGACAAGCTTTTTTTACATTCAGACAAAAGCAGTGCAAGATCTGCTTCCGGATCTTTGCCCAATTCTTCTTCTTTTATGACAATATGGCTTTTCATGGAATCTATAGGAGGAAATTGAGTGCGATAAAGTACAGAATTATGAGGAAATCCCATCAATCTTCAAAGAGTCCATCATCTCTATACAGCATCAATAGGGCATGCTGTGGGACAATCACATAGTGCTGATCATTGAATTGTATGGCAATTGCCTGTTTTCTCAAATACACGGCCAAATCACCAATCTTTGCTTGAAGAGGAATATACTTGATCTCATCTTCAATCTTCCATGATTCCTGCTCTTGATTGGAAGCAAGTGGAAAACCGGGTCCTACTTTGATGATATATCCACTAGCCGCAACTTCTTGTTCTTCAATGCCGGGAGGAAGATATAATCCTGATCGAGTTTGCTCATCTTCAGGTCTTGGCTTGATTAATACTCGATCACCAACTATATGGATGCGATCAAATTCATGTATATCGAGAATCATGTCAAAAATTGATCGTTAATGTGGTAAATGCTGTAATTTCTTCAGATTCGAATTTCATTGTGTCTTCATTGTCCGACATCGCGCGATAGAGTAAACATTTTGCCACAGTATCCGCATGAATCGGACGATATCTCTGCAATGATCCTTGCAAGAAGATGCGGAAAATCGCACTGAAAAACATCCCGATTTTCTCACCCATTCGAAATTCCCTTCTATTTCCGAGCAATAATGATGGCCTGAGAATACTGATTCTCTTGAAAGAACCTAATTGAATTGCCAACTCGGCTCTACCTTTGCATTGTAGATAAAAGGTATTCGATTCGATGGAAGCTCCAATAGAGCTAACATAATGAAATCCATCATAGTGCAATTCCATGCAGCATCGCACGAGTTGCTCAATGATACCGACATCTGTTTTTTCAAAAACATGTTTACTGCCTGCTTTTTTGATGGTTGTGCCAATGCAACATATCATCTCGCTCCCATCCTGCAAGGCTTCTCGTAAAGCATGTTCATCGAAGAAATCATCAATGAGTTTGACTTCCACACCTTTTGGCAATGCAAACTCAGGTTTTTTTCTTGCCACAATAATGAGTTTAGCATTCCTTGGAATGGAGAAGAGATTGATGAATGCCTCACCTATGAGTCCTGTAGCGCCTGTCAGAACAATTGTTCTCATGATTTCTCCAATTGCATTGATTCCAAAGCCGAGCGCAAGACATCGGGGATTTTCACAGCTTTTTTAGTGATTCTGTCCACAGACACGATTGTGCATGAACCATCGCCCAGTATCACCGATTCTCTTTCCACTGCAAAGCGAAGTTTGATTGAGGCACCTCCGATGGAATCTGCCCAACAAGAAATGGTTAACACATCATCGATATATGCTGGAGAGTGAAAATCACAAGAGAAATTCACACGGAGCATCCAGACGCCGAGATCCTCGAATTGCGTATTTGTATAGGGAAATCCCAATGCTCGAAAGAATTCGGTTTCACCAATTTCGAAGAGTCGTACATATTGTCCGAAATACATGATTCCAGCCGCATCGAGGTCGCTCCAACGGATTCGTTCATTGGCTTTGATGGCATAGGATGGAATTTGCACTGTTTCTTTCTTGTTCATGGGGATTACTCATTGGAATTATGTGGAATTTATGGAATTCCCGCCTTATGTGCATTTGCAATTCCATAGTTTTGCAATTGAACAACACAATCACAATTGGATTCTCATGCAAGATCAATCATCGCAACAAATGGAACCCCAAGATCATGGACAACATATTCCAAAACCGACATGGGGCTGGAAAGCGATCTATATGTTTTTGATCATTTTGGGAATATCAAGTGGCATCATCGGCTTGGTGTACAGACAATTACCCAAAAAGAGTGAAGTTCTTGCCAAACGGAAAATCCCCAAGATTCGAAGCGTCTATGCACTCATCCTCTCACCCATTCCAGTAACAATGGCCGATTCGATTTCAAAAGCCATCAAACAGGAAATTGGTAAGGATTCCATCAGAGTCAAGATGGTGGTTGGAGGCACTGCTGTATACAAACATTGTACATCAGCCGATGAATTCAGAAGATTGATAGACACAGCGGCTATTCGTGCAAGACCCGCCGATATTGAAATCCAGAATCTCCTTCATTCAAAGATTGTGGACATCATCACTTCTGACACATTACCCGCTCGATTATATGTCATCGGTTCCGCACCTGAAATGTCTGCGGAAGCACTCCGTATGAGAATGAAATCCACCATTGAGTATCTTGATATACGCAATAGAGAAATGGGTCGCTTGACCATCATCAATGGATTGGAACCAAAAAACAGCATCCAAAACAAAGTCTATCTCGAATTTTATAAAAGAGTAGGCATAGAAGTAGAAGAATAAACCCAATAACTTCATGAATATACGGCGTAAAAGTTTCGTATCTTTGGTGCAATTCTTGGTGTATTGCAGCATAGTATCCAAGATCGTTGCAGAGATAATTCTCAATGAAGAATTGCTTCTGACATCACACTCTTTTTCTCAATGATATTCACTAAGACATTCAATTGAGAATCACTGATATTCCTCTTCAATCTAAGATCTGAATGGGAATGAAATACGGGGATTTCCCCGGAAAGCACAATTCAGCATGAAATCATTTTGGGAAGTCCCAATAATTGTCGTGGATGTTGAAACAACAGGACACGATGCCGAAGATCATCGCATCATGGAAATTGCATGTGTGGTGATTCAAGGCGGTGAAATAGTAAAAGAATATTCGGAGCTCATAAATCCACATCAATTTATCCCGCCTTTCATTGAACAGATGACAGGAATCAGTAATGCAATGGCCGCAACAGGAGCCGAAGCGCATGAAATAATGCCTACGATTTCTGAAATGCTTGCAATGCCGGGAGCAATTTTTGCAGCACATAATGTCAGTTTTGATTGGAATTTCATTCAACGTTCACTTCGTCGTTTGAACTTATCCATACCACTCATACCTCAGCTATGTACTTGTAAATTAGCTCGGAGAATACTCCCGATATCACTCAAGAAAAATGTTGGAGCAGTGGCTTCTCATTTTGGCATTGAAATCAAAAATAGACATCGAGCTCTCGGTGATGCAAAAGCAACAGCTCTTTTTCTATTGCAATTTCTTGAATCACTCGAACATGAATATGATATCGAAACAGTAGATGAATTGCTTCGATTTCAAAATAAACGCATAGAGCAATTTCATACGCCTCCTGCAGCAATCAAAAGAGTTGAATCAACGCTTGCTGAAATGCCTGAGGAACCGGGTATTTACAAAATGCTCGATAAAGATCAGAATATTCTCTATATAGGAAAGGCGAAGAATCTTAAAGAACGCGTGCGATCATATTTTCAAGCAGGTGCACAACATCCGCAGAAAATCTCAAGAATGGTAAAGCAGGTACATGCCATTGATCATGAAGTGACTGGTACGGAGCTTGCAGCTTTATTGCTTGAATCGAAAGAAATCAAACGCGTCAAACCGCAATTCAATACTGCAAGTAAAAAGATGCGGAGATTTCCCTTTTTGCGACTTAGCGTGAATGATCCATTTCCACGACTGGAATGGTCTCCGACAATCTTGAATGATGGGGCGGAATATTTTGGTCCATTCAGAAGTGGAACACTTGCACGCGAAGTTGTTGAGACTGTCTATCGTTCTTTTGGTTTGCGACAATGCACTGAAATGCTTCGACCATCGGTTGAGAAGCAACCTTGCTTTTATCATCAGATCAAGCGTTGCGGGGCACCATGTGCTGAATTGCAATCGCGCGAGGATTATTTGCAGGAAGTGGAAAGAGCAAGACATTTTCTCAGCGGATCCGGTGGCGGTTTGCTGGAAAGAATGGAAGAAGAAATGGTATTGGAAGCAGAAGCTCTACGTTTTGAAAATGCAGCAATGTTACGTAATCGCTTGAATGAATTACGTAGATTGTTTGATCGAAGAGCAGAAGTTTCCACTTCGGTGACACATAATAATACAATCATCATTTTGGATGCAAGTGCCAGAGATAAAACCGTTGAGGTATTTTTCATCAAAGCCGGAAAACTTGCACATCAAGAAATCATCGGAAGAAAAGCAGATGTCACTCGATTTCATGCTATGATGGAAGAATTGTATTATGCAGATGATAGCGGACCTGTGAATGATATTGTCGAAAGACTCGATCCTCTGGAAGTAGATGAAATTCAAATCATCACTTCATGGATACATAGACATTCAGCATCCGCAACGATTTTATATGTCGAACATCGATCACGTCAAGAATTAAAAGAAGAATTTACTTATACGATACGTAATACTTATTCGGAAATCATTGAGATTCCGAATGAATACAGTCAATTGTCTTGTTCCATTGATGATTAATCCATTCAATCATGCGCCGACTGCTTGAATTTCTCTTTCGATTCAAAGAATATGCCGCTCTCTGTGGATTCACATGTATTTCATTGATCATGATGAATTTTGGGAATACCACGGAATTGGGTGGCTATCGTTCCATTGTTGTTGGAGGTATCGGTTGGATGCAAAGTGCATTTTCATGGATTCCAAATCCAATCGCATTGAAGAATGAAAATGCTGCATTACGAGAACTCAATTTGCAATTGAGTGATGAGCGAGCAAAAATCAGACAATCCATCATTGAAAATGCAAAATTGCGGAAGATGCTGGAATTCAAGAAAGCATCGACCATACCTTTGGTCAGTGCTGATATTGTTGGTAAAACCACCACCGAAGCCAGAAATTATGCCACCATCAATCGTGGCAAAGAGGATGGCGTGGAAGTAGGTATGCCGGTTGTGACAGATGCCGGACTAGTCGGCTTGATAGTTGGTACATCAGATGATTATTCTGTCGTGCGCTTATTAGTCAATCGAGAAAGTAGAATTGCGGGAAAAATTCAACGTTCTCGCATAGATGGAATTTTAATTTGGGATGGAGAAGATGCATTGACCATGAAAAATATCCCAAAATCCTATGATGTACAGGTTGGAGATGAAGTATTGACATCAAGTTATTCCAATAGATATCCGTCAAATATCAAAATTGGGACCGTGATGGAAACGCGTGATGATGGGACTTCCCTTTTTCGAAGAATTTTAGTCAAGCCGGCAGTCAATTTTATCACTCTTGAACAAGTATTTGTGATGAAACTACTTCCAAATCCGGAGCGTATATTGCTTGAGCGCGAAAGTAATAAAGTTGGAAAGCCTATGATACCCCAAGTAAAGGATAGATGAGATGACGGAATTTCAAGAACGAAGCATTGCACAGTCTTGGTATAATCTCCGTTATGTGATGTATGGCATAACAGGATTGATGCTTGCACTCGCGCATGTCATTGCATTGAATCTGATTTCCGTGAGTGGTATAACTCCTGATTTATTGACCATTCTTGTTGTGTGGATCGCACTTCGCGAAGGACAATTCACCGGAATCATCGCAGGTTTTTTGTGTGGATTCCTTTTTGACATTGTCTCCTATGATGTGATTGGTACGAATGCTCTTGCAAAAACATTCGCAGGATTTACAGCAGGGTTTTTCTATAAAGAGAAAAACAATGAATTGACATTGGGTAGTTTATATTTTATTCTTGCAATACTTGCCTCTTCCTTTGTACATAATCTGATTTATTTCTTCTTCTATATTCGCCCGACGGAAATGACATTCTGGAGTTTCTTCTTTAGATATGGTATTGCCTCTACTTTATATACCACTGTAGCTGCACTCTTCCCGATGCTGGTGAAATCCCGAAATGTTCAGAATTAGAACAACTTCACTTTTTGTCTATATACTATGAATCAAAGCGCCTCAACTGCGGATTTATCCACGCTCAAAATTGATCGAGATGGAAAAAAGCCACGTTCAAACAAAAGAACCTATCTAATCATCGCGATTGTGATTGTTCTCTTGGCGGGATTTTTCCTCTTCAATGACTCTTCTGTCAAAGTAAAAACAATGATCATCACTACTTCTTCACTTTCAGGACAAGATGCAATCCTGACCGGACAAGGATATGTGGTCGCACAAGTCAAAGCGGCAATTTCCTCCAAAGCCACTGGCAGATTGGATGCACTCTATGTGATTGAAGGTGATGTAGTCAAAGCCGGTGATATCATTGGTAAGATTGAAAGCAATGATGTTCAAGCATTCTTATCACAGCAACAAGCACAAATGGATGTGATCAATGCTTCATTGACAAATGCACAAGCGGAATATGAAGAAGCGAATACTGCATATATCAGACAGCAATCTTTACTTTCCGGTGGTGCGGGAACGCAAGCAGAATTAGATATGGCACAGGCTCGATGGAAAAGAGCACAAGCGCAAATAAGATCTGCTCAAGCACAATTAAAGGCTCAAGAATCTGCTATTAAGGCCGCGCGCGTGCAAGTGGAAAATACAGTGATACGTGCTCCATTTGATGGCACAGTATTAACTAAAAATGCAAATGTGGGCGAAGTAATAACAGCGCTTGGAGCCGCAGCCGGAGCAAGAGGTGCGGTGGTGACACTTGCAGACATGACATCTCTCGAAGTAGAAGCAGATGTTTCTGAATCATCTCTGTCAAAGATCTCGCAGAATCAACCGGTAGAAATTTCCGTAAGTGCAATTGCAGATAAGCGGTATCCGGGTTTCGTGAGTAAAATCATACCAACTGCGGATAGAGGAAAAGGTACAGTAAAAGTAAAAATTCGTTTCAATGAACTTGATGAAACTGTTCTTCCTGAGATGGCAGCAAAAGTGAATTTCTTGCGAAATGATGCGGGAAAAACCGAGAAAGAAGCCCCAAAAATCCTTATACCCAAAAGTGCCGTCTTGAATGTGAATGGCAAGATGATTGTGTTTATTGTTGGTCCTGGATCAAAAGCACAAGAGCAA
>JALRFC010000080.1 GCA_023253875.1 Candidatus Kapaibacterium sp. | reverse complement strand
GGTGAAATATCTTCTGACCATGATGATAGATTGATTTCATATTTCCAAAGCGATATCGAGTAAATACATATACTTCTACCCTTTTTGCCTCGGTGCCATGAACAAATTTACTACCCCGTTCATCATTGCACTTTTGTGCTTTGTCTCTCTTTCTGTTATTGCCCAGCCTGCCTGCGACAAGGATCGTTCTTGTGTTGGAAGAGCCGTGCAATTAACTGAGATTTCAGGAAGAGGAGCCCATTTCATTGAAGTGAATGGATATTCCATACCAAACAAACAACAGACAGCTTTGACTGTAGAGTTGTGGGTAAAAGTGAACAGGGCTGCAAATACAAATCAGTTTTTGGGTGGATTATGGGGACCGGGATTCGACAATAATGATGTCTGGCAATTATACATAAATCAAGCAAATGAACTTGTATTTGAAGTAAATGGTGATGGAACAAAGTTACGTGGTACTGATAATACTAAAACCTCCGTTCCCTTTGCTTCCTATTTCAATACATGGACACATGTCGCAGCCGTCTTTGATGGCAATACAAATTCTGTTTCCATATATGTGAATAGTGTTCTTATGGCAGGCCCGGTGAATAATCCATCATATCCTGCACGCTACCTTCGTCCACCTGAGAAACAAGGATTAAAGCTGCTCTTTGGAAGCATTAATGGATTGTCCGATAATACATCAGCAAATAGGACATTCAGAGGGCAAATGGATGAGATTCGCTTATGGAACAGAGTGTTGACTCCACAAGAGATTTATTGCAATATGTCTAAATCACTTGCATGGAATAACCCAAATTTATCGCTCTATTATAGGTGCAATGAAGCAGATGGTGTTGTATATCTCTGTGATGCTACAGGAAAGAATCTGACTGGAACAATGCTCAGTGGTGCAAAGTGCATTGCATCTGATAGAACATTACAGCAAAAAGTTACTGTTGCTCCCGCTTCAATAACTGATGAACTTAAATGCGAATTCAAGAAATCCTATACGTTCACAATTACTGATACATCTGTTTGTGGTAGTGGAGTGACCTTTGTCATGGACAATACTGATAAAGGAGCTTTTACTATTGCCCCTACTTCGGCTACCTTACAACCAGGTCAACCAGTCAATATTACTGTCACTGTTCAGTCAAATGTTGTAGGACCTATCGTAGCAGACTTAAAAATCAGACCAACGAATACATGTGGAAGAGAGATCATTGTTCCAATCCGATTGAATCGTTCTACTGAGTTGAAATATCCTAGAACTCCCATCAATTTTGATACATTGTATATTGGATGTCCGCAACAACCGTGGAAAGACACAACATATCGAATCTGCAATTATACTGACTCTTTACAGAGTCCACGAAATGTGACCATCAATAATGCCACAAGCAAATTGCCGAATCGATTTAGTATTGTTTCACCTACCTTGCCATATACCCTAAAACCGGGCGAATGCATTGATTTGACCGTTCGATTCAAAGTATTTCCGAATGATACTTCTACCAATTTCTTTGATACTCTTACGATCACATCAACGGATAGATGTCCTCCGGGTATTATAACAGTGCCCATGCGTGGTGTCATAAGAGAAGTGTTAACAATTACGAATGAAGCTGGAAATAGACGCATTGATTCAATTCGCTGGGGAGTTGAATGTATCAATACATTATCGAATCCGAGCATGTGGGTATGGAAGAATCTAACTTCACGACAAGTGACTATTGATACTATCATTGTTCCGGCTGGTTTTACCGGAAGAAAGCTTGGGAATAAACCCGTATTAAATCCCAATACCGGATACTCCGCCAATTATTTCCGCTTTTTCCCTCAAAAATCCGGGAAATACAATGATTCAGCAATCATTCGCTATACACTTCGCGGTATCAATTGTACTTTTGAAAAAAAGGTGTATTTATCAGGTACGGGATATGAAGCAAAAGTACAATGGACTGCACGTATTATTGATTCGGGTGATTGCATTGTAGGTCAGCAAAAACGCATAGTGGCATCAATCAAAAATGAAGCTGTCGATCCACTCAATATCTCATTCTATTTTGAGGTAGGTGAAGTATTCTTTTTCCCTGGTGGAAGATCATTCAGCATCGCTCCCGGAGAGACCAAGAATGTTCAAATAGACTTCAAGCCACTTAAAGATTCTCAATATGTGGATAAGCTTTGTCTTTTTGAAACGAGATGCTTCACCACTGACTGTATACAGGTGAAAGGTCGGGGTATACTCGAAACATTTAAGTTTGATCCAATCATGATGCGCACTGAAAATGTTCTCGGTTGTGGCGAGCAATTGGATACACTCGATATCTTAAACATTGCTCAATTCGATCAAAGAGTACAGAATTTTACGCTTGTTGATCCTTCAGGAAAATTCTCAATTATTTCACCCTCAAATCTTCTTTCACTTGATACCATCATTCCGAAATCTGGGAAACTACAAGTAGTTTTCAAATATGCTCCGAATGATATCACAAAAGACAGAGCAGATCGAGCATTTCTGAATTATGTTTCCAATACCGTGAAGTGGTCTGCACCATTATACGGAACATCTGCAAATCCCAAATTATTCATCACACCACTTACGACATTTGGCACGATTGAAGTCAGTGATACTACATCACAAATCGTGCTCATTGAGAATGTTTCATTCTTGCCTGTTCGACTTGACTCACTCACTCTTCCAAATGGCTTTACGATAGTGTCAATGAGTAAATCCATCCCAACCATCATGAATCCACGTGATTCAATTTTGGTTCGTGTTCGTTTCAAGCCTGATACTACTATGACCTATACGGGTACGATGAAAGCATTTTCGGCATCACCTTGTCCGATTACTGAGCAAGGAACATTAACCGGAAGAGGGATTATTGTTCCACTTGATGTTCCAATAACACTCATGAATTGGGGATATACTAAACCATGTGATTGCATTGAGCGAAGATTGCCATTGGTGAATAAATCAATTGTCCACGGCATGACCGTGGATTCAATCATCATAGATAGTATTGGCATTCCGAATGGAACCCCTCAGTTTTGGTCTTGGACTTCGACCTATTCACCAACCGGTAGTCTGCCTTTCGTGATTCCAAAAGACATGACAGATACCGTAAAAGTATTATTCTGCCCAAGAACTCCCGCTGAAGACAAGTTCATTAATTGTGCAGCACAAATCCGCATAAAGGCCAAGGGAGAAGGTTGGAGCAGAGATAATTTCAAGGTCATTTTGGCCGGTAAAAGAGCATTGACCTATAAACCGGAACCAATCTCTTTGACATTCCCTCCAACACCTGTAGACACAATGTTAAACCCACTCTATGGCAGAGTGACAATTCCTTCATTCGATAAGAATCCTGAGCAATTCCCTATTGTCATTGATTCAATTTCCTTTACTCCTGATGAAAGAGTGTTTTCCGCATTGAAATTTGATGGAACGCCGTTTGAACAAGTCACCATGAGAAGTGGTGATACTCTCAGATTTAGACTCAATTTCAAACCTCGTGCACCAAGATTATATCAAGCAAGAGTGGTATTACATGTGAGTCAACCATGTAAAGACATGGATACCACTATCTTGGTGACGGGACTTGGACAAGCCAATCCATTTGGCATGTCATTGACTTTCGATAATGCACGTATCCTTCGCGATACTTTTCCGGGCACACAATGTGATACTGTTCGTGTTCCTGTTTTTGCTTCTAGAGATATCCCAGCCGAACTGATTGACATTCATTGCGGACTTGAATATGATACAAATCAACTATCTTGTATTGGATTGGAGTCTGTATATTTAAACAAACAATGCGATACAAAATATCCTGCCTCATCTACGATAATCCCCTATGCCAAAGGATCTTTAATTAAGGTGAAAAATTTCTGTAGGGTAGATTCCATTGCACCTATGTTCACTGCTCTATTTATTTCCAAAACGCAAAAACGAGCATCTGTGCCAATAATAATTGACAGTGTATATTTTGACACTGAAAAAGTGATTCTCTATCGCATTTATGCAGAACCGGATAGCGGACAAGTTGTCATCAAACAATCTTCCTTAAAAGCGCTGAATACAATCAACTTTGATAGCGTGCGCATTCTTGATTGTGTAGATACGATGCTATTCATAATGAATAATGGTGATATACCTATCAAGTTAAGCGCACTCTTGCGTTTGCCAATTGGTGTGCAATTCATTTCTTCGATGCCACCAATGGATTCTTTATTATATCCAAATGACACGATTCAATGCTTAATCAGATTCTGTCCTCAATCTTCGAATTCGATCGCATCCGCCATTGATGCGCTTTCTTCATTCCCTTGTTTGGTCAAAGATTCAAGTTTCATCGCTGGATCGGGCTATGCCCCAGATATCGAAGTTCCCTTCTCATTAGGTACTCTCATTGGAGTGACAGATTCAATTTCGGGGACATTTGGTGATAAAGTACGTTTGCCAATCTTGATTGGTGAAGACTTCGCAACAGTGTATCGCCAGATAACATATTATCTGCAATCAGTGTCATTTACTTTGCAATTGCGATATAATCCTCGAGCATTGAAATTCGAATCAATAGTGGTTTCAGATCCATCGAAGATTAGTGTGCAACCATTGCCTGGCTCCATTGCAATCAAAGCACAAAAATTGGATTCAGTGGTCAAAGGTGAAATTGCAAATGTACAATTCACGATTGCAGTGCCAGATTCAGCCCTCACTGACCTGTATTTAGAGCCCATCATTGTCACAACAGATTCATTGCCATTTGTGGATATCATACCACTTCTTGAATCAGCCAAGTGTGTTATTTCTTCGAAATGTGAGATTCACACACTGACATTTGATGATGAAATGCCAAATCTTCTGGCTCATACACCAAATCCAACGAATACCACAGCGGAAATACGCTTCACATTGCCATCAGAGTCAACCTATGCGGTCAAACTCTACAATTCAGAAGGCATGCTTTTGAGGATTATTAGTGAATCTAAAACACCAATTGCAAAAGGTGAACATATCATCAATGTGGATGTATCTCATCTCGAAAATGGAGTGTATTTCTATGTATTGGAGTCTGGACAATATTCATCAGCTCGTAAAATGCATATAATCAAATGAGTTGTTACGGCATTCAAGGCAAGACTTATTCATGTGAATTGCCTATTTTTGCCCCATTCCAATTTCATTGAATTCACGCATGTTGCAAGTTGTTCAATATCAAAAAAATGGCGAAATGACATTGGCTGAGGTTCCCGCTCCCATGTGTAAAAAGGGTGGAATTCTCGTCAGAACTTCGGCATCACTGATTAGCGCCGGGACGGAAAGAACTTCCGTAGTTGGTGGTCAAGCATCTTTACTTGAAAGAGCCAAAAAACAACCCGAACAGGTAAAACTCGTACTTGACACGGTTAAACGCGATGGTATCATGGCGACCATAGATCGTGTTCAAACTAAATTAGACTCCTATAAAACGCTTGGGTATAGTGCTTCAGGCATTGTGATTGAATCTCAGTGCGAAGAATTTTCGCCCGGAGATCGTGTAGCATGCGCCGGCGCTCAATATGCACATCATGCTGAATTCATCAGTGTTCCCAAAAATCTTGCAGTCAAAATCCCCGATTCAGTTTCTTTTATCGATGCATCCTATACAACACTTGGCGCAATCGCTTTGCAAGGTATACGCCAAGCTGATTTGCGTTTGGGTGAAACTGTTGCAGTCATTGGATTGGGATTGCTTGGACAATTAACTGTTCAAATGCTCAAAGCATCCGGTTGTAGAGTAATTGGATTGGATGTCAATTCAGATGTGTTTGAACTCGCACAAAAAAGTGGTTGTGATATTGTTCTACCAAGCAATTCAGAATCAATTTCAACCATCATGTCCTATACTCGTGGTATTGGAACAGATGCTGTAATCATAACTGCAAGCACAGAATCAGAAGCACCCTTGCAACTCTCCCTTGCTATTGCTCGCAAAAAAAGTCCAATTGTTATCGTCGGCGCAGTTCCAATGAATGTGCCTCGCTCTCCTTTTTATGAGAAAGAGCTCGATTTACGTATTTCTTGTTCTTATGGACCGGGCAGATATGATCCACTGTATGAAGAACAAGGTATTGATTATCCCGCAGGATATGTTCGTTGGACTGAGCAAAGAAATATGCAGGCATTCATTGATTTGATCCATCATTCATCCGTGAATGTCTCGATGCTTACAACGCATACATTCGACATACAACATGCTTTGCAAGCATATGATATCATTTCCGGAAAAAAACCTGAGCCACATCTTGGCATAGCCCTCACTTATCATGAACATGCAAAGCATGAGACCATCATTCCTGTGCCTGGGAAAGGTCAAACAAAGACTGGCACCAAACTCGGTTTCATTGGAGCCGGGAGTTTTGCACAAGCGCAATTATTACCTCCATTGAGATCTTTGAATGTTCAATTCAATGGTGTATCAACAACGAATCCTGCAAATGCACTTTCCATTGCGAAGCATTTTGGATTTGCTTTTGGTGGTACTAATTCTGAAGAGATTATTTCGCATCCAAATACTGATATGGTGTTTTGTGCGACCAGACATGATTCTCATGCACGATATGTTTTGTCTGCCATTCAAGCCAATAAACCAATCTTTGTTGAAAAACCACTCTGTATTGATAGAACAGAACTGGAAGAAATTCGAGAGGCAGTGCATGCAACACATGCCAAAGTGATGGTTGGATTTAATCGTCGTTTTTCAAAGCCTTTTCAGGATATCAAGAAGTTCTTCTCTGCATGTACTTCCCCACTCTCCATTTTGTATCGCGTCAATGCCGGTGCAATTCCATTATCGAGCTGGATACAAGATCCAAAGCAAGGTGGAAGAATCATAGGCGAGGCATGTCATTTCATAGATACGATGGTATTTCTGACAGGAGCCAAACCAATCGAAGTATGGGCAAAAGCATTATCACATGATGGCAGACATATCGCTCATCATGACTCATCACATATCATGATTCGTTTTTCTGATGGAAGTATAGGAACAATACTCTATCTAGCCAATGGAGATGCCTCCATAGAAAAAGAATATTGCGAAGTCTTCGCTGAAGGAAAATCTGCAATCATGAAGAATTTTACTTCCGTGCTTTTTGCTTCAGGAAAAAAGACAAAGCAAGTATCCTATGATGGCAAAAAGGGTCATGCTGAAGAAGTAAAAGCTTTCGTTTCTGCTGTACAATCAGGTACTCCAATGCCAATTTCCTTACAAGAAATCATGCATGTTTCAGAGGCTAGCATTGCTGCTGTAGAATCAATCCAACATGGATCAATCATCACAATTTCATAATCATCATGGCATCCAAAAATAAGATTCCTGCGCTCACATTCTCAAAATCCGTACATACAGAACAAAGAATATCATTTCTCAGATATATGCTCATGGCCAGAGAATTCGATTTGGCCATGCAGAGACTCAATAGACAAGGCCG
>JALRFC010000007.1 GCA_023253875.1 Candidatus Kapaibacterium sp. | reverse complement strand
AAAGAGATAACATTTGGTTCGCCAGATGATCGCCGAAGATTCATGGATGCACTATTATCGCAAGCCAAATATGTCTATGTTGAAGCAGCAATCAATCTAAAGAAAATCATCAAGCAAAGAAATGCACTTCTTCAGAAAGCAAAATTGAATGGTCAAAAACCGGATGAAACATTGCTTGATATCATGACTAATCAAATGATGGATTTCGGTTCGACTTTGGCTTCTCTACGTGCACAATTCATCAATGAATTCACACCCCACTTTCTTGATGCATATACGAAAATCACAGAAACAGATGAGCAAGTCGGGATAACATATCTCCCGGATACCGCAAATGGTAAATCCTTGATAGGAAAAGAGGATTTTTATGAATCCTATATGTTCGCATATCGAACATTGAAAGAAGAAGAAATGAGAAGAGGTACCACACTATTTGGTCCTCAGAAGGATGATCTGGACATTACCATCAATGGTGGAAGGGCAAGGGAAACTGCTTCTCAAGGACAACACAAATCATTATTGATTAGCATCAAATGGGCTGAATTCACCTATCTGAGAGATGTGAGAGATGAAACTCCTGTTCTACTCTTTGATGATATTTTCAGTGAACTTGATGGAAAGAGAACGGCTAGAGTATTGCAACAAGTATTAGATTCAGGTGCTCAAACATTCATTACGACAACAGAAGGGGAAAAATTGATTGCTTCATTACCCATGAATACAGAATATGAATTGATTGGCATGCCATTATAAACTCACAGGCACCCAATGGATGCCTGTATGCGAACTCCTACTCAACAACAATATTGAAATGAAAAGTCAATCGATCATGAGCCTTGATCAGCCCCATCATTGCGGTGGGTGGCTTCACACCGAATGAAGTCATGGTGACATCCTTCTGACCCTCAATAGAATACTTTCCTCCTCCTAGCGGCTTTAATCTCACTTTCATATGAATGGTTTGTGGACTTCCTGCAACGATAAGTATGCCTTGTGTCATGGCTTCCAATTGATCGCCCGGTAGTGTATTGAGTATTCGCACTTGCTTCAATTGATAGGAAATCAAATTGTGTTCATCAGACTTCAATGCTTCATACATGTCATTGTTCATCATGCGATTACCACAGTCCATGCTTTTGACCGAGACCGCGAATTCGGCTTTGCATGAAAGTTGCATTGGAGCACCGATAACCTGCGATGTGGTTTTTGCGGTGTCCAAGATGCCAATGCCTTGAACATTATAAGTCAGACATGTAAATTGATTCACGGTTGATGACCCTTCAATCCACACTTTACTTTCTTTAGAGATGGAGTAAGTACCAAAGGTGCCTGTGATTGCAAACAATGGCTGTGTGATTACCATCACAGCGATGAAATATCTGCAGATCATTTTCATTTTGTCAAGTCCAAATCAAATCCAATTTTTACATCTTTACCTGTCTTGATTGTGCCGAGCATCATGGTTGGAGGATCTATGCCATGATCTTTCATATTCACATTCGCAATGCCTTTGACTTCCATGCCATTTGCGGTTTTCGTAAGATTCACATTAAAAGAAACAACTTTCTCAATGCCGTGAATAACCAACTTACCTATTGTTTTCACTACTGCTTTTGTGGCATCGCTAGATACAATTGAAGCTTGTGTTGTCGTGTATTTCACTGTAGGAAATTTCTCTGCTTCCATGGCTTCTTGCAAATTCTCGACTAAGTCTTCTTTTTCATGTGAGATCATCTTTACAGGAACAGTAAATGATGTTTTTATATCAATATTATCTCCCACCTTTCCACCGAATACAGTTTCCGGGATGGAAAATGTTCCTGTAGTTCCTTTGCATACCGTTTTCCAATCATGCAGAGTAGAAGTTCCATCAATCCATACTTTACTAGATCCTGCCATTTTTAGAGCCTGTGCATTCGCATCATGAATATTGATGAATAATGCTGAACATACCATCACCATTGCAATGAAATAACGCATGACTATATCCTGTATAATGAAACGAGTGATTTCCTTTTCTCATTCAATGTTCGTGATTTGAACACATCACCACAATGATAAATGTCATTGTTTCAGCATTGCGAAAGTGTGAAGTTTCGTTTGTGGTGATGGTGTAAGAGTCATTGTTCTGGCATGAAAGGAAATAGTATATATGACTCGAAAAGCTGATGAATACATGCATTTGAAGGCATCATCACACATTGACTTTGAGATAATTATTCTAATTGCCGAATTGAAGTGAAGTTGATTCACTTGATATTCTCCTGCATTGTTGACACATGATAAAAGTCATGTGCACTGAAGGAAACACTTCACATGAGGCATGCATTATTCATTATAAGAGGTTGAGAAGCACAATGAGAAAGATGCTTAACTCCGCTTTACTGGCTTTGACAATGTTTGGTGGCGCACAATTGTTTGCGCAACAAGCGACAATGCAATATTTCCGTACTTATGATCAAACGGGAATCAATGTTTTCGAGACATCGAAAAATGAAGGAGCCAAATATGATGGCTTGAAAGTACGAATTGGTGGTGGATTCACTCAGCAGTTTCAAGCATTGAGTCATGAAAACACTGCACCTGCGAGTTATGTGATCAATGGAAATGTGAAGCATGACAAAAACATGCCATATCCAATCACATCCGGTTTTAATACAGCAGCAGCAAATTTGATGTTTGATGTGCAATTGGAAGATGGTATCAGATTGAATCTGACTTCTTATTTGGCTTCAAGACATCACAATGAAACTTGGGTAAAAGGTGGGTTCATCCAAATTGATAAGATGAAATTCATGAAATCTGAATTGATTGATGATATCTTCAAGTATGTTACATTGAAAGTGGGTCATCAAGAAATCAATTATGGTGATGCACATTTCCGTCGTTCAGATGGTGGTAGTACATTGTATAATCCATTTATCGAAAATTATATCATCGATGCATTTGCAACAGAAATCGGTGGTGAAGTCTATTTCCAAAGCAATGGTTTTCTTGCAATGGTTGGAATGACCAATGGTGAGATTAAAGGTAATGTGGATCCAATTGGAACTTCGCGAAATGCTGATTCAACTCTAACATATAGTGATGATGCTCGCTCTATGTCGCTCTTGTGGAAAGTTGGCTATGATGATAAGATTACGAATGATCTTCGATTCCGCGCAACTGCTTCAGGCTATATGAAGGGTAAAAATGGTTCGAATACATTGTTTTCCGGTGATAGAACCGGTTCCAATTATTATCTCGTCATGGAAAGTGCAGCAGCGAATTTTGGAACAACACCTGCATCACCAAAACCTGTTGCTACGACTCAATTTACTTCCGGACGTTTCAATCCCGGTATGAATGATGAAGTGAATGCAATGATGTTCAATGCTTTACTCGAAGGATATGGACTTGAAGTATTCTTCAATTATGATATGAATACAGGTCGCTCTGCAAATGCAGCAGACAGAGAGCGAACATTCTCACAATTGGCTATTGATGGTATCTATCGTTTCAGCTGGGGTGGCAAAAACAATCTATTTGCCGGAGTGCGCTATAATACTGTAACTGCGGAGGCTTTCAATCTTGCAGGTACATTGTCTGCAGACAAAGTGGATGAAATCGGAATTGATCGCACTGCAATCGCTGCCGGTTGGTTCATCACTCCAAGTGTTCTCCTCAAAGGTGAATATGTCATGCAGAACTATAAAGATTTCCCAACTAATAATATTCTCAATGGCGGAACATTCAATGGCATCGTCGTTGAGGCAGTTGTGGGATTCTGATAATCACCACTACATTTCAGGGGATGTGTAGCAAGAGGTCCATGTTGTACGGAACATGGACCTCTTTTTTACTTATAGAGTCAATCTTTCTTTCGCTAATGACAACAAGGTATAAAATGAACTTAGATCATGAAATGTTCATTGAGTTTAGAGATTTTCTTGCGATATATGATTGCATAGGCTATCCCAAGATTTATCACCCAACCACTCCAAGAAACAAGTCTATAGATGTCTAATCGATGCATTTCAACTGTATGTGCAAGTATGTATTTGTGTAATCGAAGTGTCAAAGCTGATAATGTTAATGCATAGCTCAATATCATATAGTTTTTATGCTCAGTGATATGCCCTTTTTTAATAGCTAGAAAAGAACGTACTGTGTAATAGAACCACAGTATAGATAGTATGCAGAAAGATGTTTGAGCAATGAATCCACCATTGCCATGGAGTCCCATCACAAAACCGGCAGGTGCAGAGATACATATTATCCCGAATACATAGGTAATGCCAAATGACCGATGAATCAATGGATAGGTATTTCTAATATTCTCTATGAATTGGAGAGATCCGAGTAATAATATGAATATGCTGCTGTATACATGTGCAAAAAATGCAATCTGATAATATTGATACTTGATTACATGTTGTTTAGTTGCCAAAAAGGCGGCATCTAAATCCAATGGGATATACTGCAATGTTATGAGAAGCATTAACAATGAAAGATACACGAACAGAGCTATGAGGGAGAATGCACCTACTTTCTTCAAAATATGCATTGAAAGGAAAGTCTTAGTATTTGGACTGTTCTTGATGCTGATGAGTTTATCTTCCATACTCAGCATCATATTGACCAAAGTTGTTCTCATAGCGTACAATGAGTGCGATATTCTGCTGTTCGATGGTTGTTAGTCCTGCTTTAGGATTTGAGCTGACCGGCACATACCATGGTTGCTTTTCATAGTAAATCCTAAGGGGTCTTTTTTTGAATGCATATCCATGTCGAGCAAATATCGTATTTCTCAAAAGCATCAATTCTGACTTGGTCAATCCTTCAACATCTGTTTCTGAAAGGAGGGTTGATGAAGGATTTACTTTGTATACAATGTCATAGTTAGATTCCACTGCTCCATACCATTCATCATATTCGCTTGGATATGAAACGGTAGATTTGATCGTATTGTCTTCTTTTATATCCTTAATCTGAACGAATGAAATTTCAGGAGAATATGAAAATGACTTTTTCGTAAATCTGCAATTTCTCATTGGAATATCTATGGTATTGCCAGCAGTCCAATTTCCCTGCAAAAGAGAGTCACTCTTTGCGATAGTAAGTGTGAATATACCTTTGTCGAAATCTCTTCCTACTTCAGTTAGCTGTAAGACAAAGGTATTTGCATCTTCTTGAAGGCTTCCAATAAGTTTCTTTGTATTTCCAGCAATGATGCTATATCCGTTTATTTTGGAACCCTGGATTGAATCAATGACTATTGTAATTTTCTGTTCCGTATGCCAAGCTGTTTTTCCCTTGTCAACTATTTTCTTTGTTAAGTACTCCGAATTCGCATTGAAACTACCAACCCATAATCCCTGTAATTCTGAAATGGTAGAGATACAAATACCCTTTGATGCAAATCTGTCAAGTTGCACGTTTGCCGTATTGCTTTGTGTTTCGTTTTCGATGAGTGCATCTTCATTTTTTATCAACTTCGTACATGATGAAGTCAATATTGTGCATATCATGCAACCTAAAAACAATCTGTTCATAACCCAACCTCTATTGAAATGAAAAATCTATTCAATTCATCCCGGAAATTATACTCATGCTAAGCTCCGACAAAACCAACCGGCATTTGTGTATTACAGCTTTCTCACCACTTCATCATACGGTACTCTGAATCTTGGTCCCCAAATACCTTTTTCTGTGCCTTTTCCCACGGCAATGATCATATTGATTTCAGCTTTGCGTGGCAATCCGAGAGTCTTTTTCACGCGCTTTTCATCGAAGCCTTCCATTGGACATGTATGAAAACCGGCGCTTGCAATTGAAAGCATGAATGTCTGTGCGGCAAGGGCGCATGATTTATGGACAGTAATACGTTGTTGTGCTGTTCCACCTGCTCTAAAGAATGGACCCTTTAAGCCCATGACAAAGCTGAGTGTTTTGCGGAATATTCCCATCAAACCGAATGGATCTCGCATATACATAATGGGCATGAGTTTGCGATAATAATTGATTCCAGCTTTTTGAAATGTATTTGCTTCACCTTGAATTGCTGATTCTATCTTTTCGACATTCCACTCGGCTCTGTTTTTCCAAAGATCTTGTCTAGTAACAAATACCACCAAATGCTTTGCTGTTTTTGCCGCTTGTTGATCTAGACATAAAGGTATGAATGCATCAAGCATATCTTGAGAGGCAATCCACTGAAATTCCCATAGCTGCATATTACTACTATTAGGAGAGAGAATAGCATGTTCGAGAGCGCGCCGAATGATCTCATCGGGTACTTCAATAGCTTGATCAAATGATCTGTTTGACCGACGGAATGCTATGATTTCATCAAAGCATTGTTCTTGATGCTGCATATCATCACTGTCTTTTGACTGATTCAAGGAGAATCTCCGATATATCCTTTACTTGTACTTGATCCACTTTATCTGCAGCTTTCACTCCATCAGTGATCATTGTTGAACAAAATGGACAATTCACTGCAATTGTCGAAGCTCCTGTTTCAAGCAATTCATTCGTGCGTGTGATATTCACTCGATCACCCACCATTTCTTCCATGAACATTCTTCCGCCACCTGCGCCACAACATAAACCGCGATCTTTTGATCTGGCAGGCTCGAGCACAGAAAGTCCCGGCACATTTTCAAGTAGAGATCGTGGGGCTTCATATTCTTCATTATATCTTCCCAGATAACAAGAATCATGATAAGCAATTGCATTCTTGCTGAGAGAAGCTTTGTCTGCATCAATCGAAAGTCTTCCGGATTCAATCAAATCCTTGATATACTGCGTATGATGCATCACTTCATAATGTCCGCCAAATTGCGGATAATCATTTTTGAGTGTATTAAAACAATGAGGACATGTCGTGACAATTGTCTTCACAGCATAAGCATTCATTGTTTCAACATTCATCGTTGTAAGCATTGTCGCCAAATATTCATTTCCTGATCTGCGCGCTGGATCTCCTGTGCAACGTTCCTCTGTTCCAAGTATGCGGAAATTGATATTGGACAATTGCATGAGCTCTGCAAATGCCTTGGTTGTTTTCTTGGCTCTTTCATCAAAACTACCTGCACATCCAACCCAGAATAATACATCCATTTCCGGGTCTTCAGCAACTGTTTTGATATTCATTCCATCTGCCCAAGCTGCTCTGTCTTGCTCACTGAATCCACCCCATGGCACTGAATTCGTTTCCATATTTCCATAAATATCAGGGAGCAATGCACTTTCTTCATTGAATGAAGATTCCATCATTACCATCGAACGACGCATGCCGACAATTGCCGGAACATGTTCGATATTGACCGGACACTCCTCCATGCATGCTCCACAAGTGGTGCATGCCCATAATGCATCAGGATTGACATAATCACCGATGAGTTTTTTATTCCAAGCGGATTGCTCTTCCTCATTGAGTAACATCGTGAAGAGTTCGCGCTCTTTTGTGTCGAATTCAGTTGAACTTTTTCCTGAAAGAATACCATCAACTGCTGTGCGTACATCATCTCTGGAAGCATTCTTACGATAATCCGAAATCTTGTCTATCAATGGTGCTTTTTCAATCACGCGATCATGTATGCCAATGATAACCATACGTGGATCAAGTACTTTCCCAGTTTGATTTGCGGGACAAACGCTCGTGCATCGTCCGCAATGAGTACAGGTATAACTGTCGAGAAAAGTCTTCCAAGTGAAGTCTTCAATGTCTGTGACACCATATTTTACAATTGCTTCATTCTCAAAATCAATTTTCTCTAGTTGATTAACAGGACCAAGATTGCTGAAAAACACATTTGGAATCGAAGTGAGTACATGCAAATGCTTACTGAACGGGAGATAATTGGTGAATGAGAAGATAAGAAGCATATGGAGCCACCAGAAAATCTCAAAGCTCACATGACCAAGCGGTATTATGGTTGCAAGTGAACTTGCGACGGGTCGCACAGCCCATGAGAAATCTTCACCCATTCCAATTCGTGCAGTGTTTTGCAAGAGCAAGGAACTGACAATTGAAAATATCGTGAGGAGAATCAAACCGGCTTCTACTTTTTCATGCTCCACTTGCAGACGCTTTACTTTTGTCACATAGCGTCTCCAAAGCGAAAGCGCAGTACCAAGTATGATCATCAAACAGAAAATATCTGTGAGAATGGTGATTCCGGAATAGATTGGACCTAGAAAGTTGAAAGACCAAGCGGGATTGAGTCCTTCAATGACTCCTTCAGCAGCAGAAAAGAGAAGTATCAAAAAACCCCAGAAAATCCCTGCATGAATCGGACCTGCTACTTTGTCACGAAGAATCTTTGTTTGAGCAAATCCAACAAGCAATGTTTGTTTGATTCTTGCAAAGAGAGAATCAATGCGATTGTCTGATTTACCAAAAGACAAATAACGCACCAAGCGGCCAGCATTCTTTGCGAACACGCCACCGGCTATGGTCAATACGATAAGAAAGAGAGTACTTTTAGTTTCCATGAAAAAGCAAGGATATGTGTGTATTCTGTATGCTGTGTAAACGCATGCAAATATACCAAGTATGCGACTTCATTGATAAATTGGGCATGCATGCAATGTCCCTGATTTCAATGTTAAAAGGTATATGTAACGTGCATTCTTCCTGATTGATTCAATGGATCAGGAAGTATGGTAAAACTGAGATTATCGCTAACATCAAACTCCATCATATGCGCTCCGACATATGCATCCACTGCGGCAATGCCATAGATCCCCAATAGCCATAGCCCATTGATGTCCCGTGCATTATTGTAAAACTCCTTCTCTCGAATGGCAATCTGCATTCGAGGATCAGAACGGGTCAAACCTTGAGCAATTAAATTGTCATAGATGTTTGATTTTTCAGAGTATGTGGAGTGATAGGATGCAATCTGATATGCAAAAAAGAGAGCTGCTCCTGCCGCTATGGGTGCTTTCCAATAGGATTCAACATAGATCTGTCCAAGTCCTGGAAATACAGCAGTATATGCTATGGCCATAGCAGGAGATTTTTGTGGGATGTGTTGTTGCAATGAATCTTGTGCTATCATGATGCCAAAGCAATTCACCCATAGTATCATATGAATGATCACAGCTTTCATGATTGTTCTTCGGAATCATTCCATGCTTGATCAGTCTCATTCGTGTGATGAAGTGCTACTGAACCTTCAGCAGGTTTGATGGTGATGGTTTCCGTCATGTCCGCATGCAGTTCAACATGTTCAGTGCCTTCTTTGCTTGTATGCGTTATTGCGGCACTCAAATCCGTCTGCTTTTCCACTTCGGTGGAAATATCCCGAATCTGCGTTTTGATGTCTTCTTGCGCCTGACGGAAATACCGTATCCCTTTCCCGATCGCTTGCATGATTTCAGGAATTTTTTTTGGACCAAACAACATCAATATTGCCAGACCAATGAGGAGGAATTCAGCACCACCGATATCAAACATAGGATTTCATGATTATTGAACTATGCAAGAATCACTCGCCCTTTGGGGCATCATTTTTTGACTCTTTGTCTTCATTCGGATTGGCTGCATTCTTGAATTCACGAATTCCGCTACCAAGTCCACGCATCAATTCAGGAATTTTCTTTGCACCAAAAAATATGATGATGAAAAGCAGAATAATGAGCCATTCAGAACCGCCCGGAAGAAAACCCATAATAACCTCTTGAAAAATGCTCGGATCAGACTAAGCCGACCGTCTGCATGAGTGAAGTAAACACGCCAAGACCATCGCTATTACCCAATAATGGATCGCAACAGCGTTCGGGATGAGGCATCATCCCAAGAACATTGCCAGTATCATTCAAGATGCCGGCAATATTGTTGATTGAGCCATTCGGATTGGATTCCATGCTTGCATTGCCATTTGCATCACAATATCGGAAAGCAATTCTTTGCTCCTGCTCCAGAATATGAATCGTTTCTTCATCGGCAAAATAATTTCCCTCGCCATGTGCAATGGGCACTCGTAGAATCTGCCCCTGCTCCATTGCATTTGTGAAAGGTGAAAGAATCTGCTCTGTACGAAGATAAATATCCTTGCAAATGAAGGACAATGATGTATTTCTTAATAATACTCCAGGCAATAATCCTGACTCTGTAAGGATCTGAAATCCATTACAAATTCCAAGTACATATTTTCCTTTCTGTGCATGCTCGCGTACCGCAGACATAATGGGAGAAACTCTCGCAATGGCACCGCAACGGAGATAGTCGCCATAGGAAAAACCACCCGGAAGGATCACGCAGTCAATATCGGCAGGTATGGTTGTATCCTTATGCCAGAGCATATGTGCTTCCGCACCTGCATTGTGTGAAGTGGCATACCATGCATCATGATCACAATTCGAACCGGGAAAAACGACTATGCCGAATTTCATGCTGTTTCTCCGACAGAAACTTCCTGCAATTCAATATGATGATCTTCCATGATCGGATTCGCGATGATGTTTTTACACGCATCATCCACAATATTCATGGCTTGCTCAGCAGAATCAGCATGAACAAACAATTCTACATATTTTCCGATGCGAACATGCTCAATGGATGTGAAATTCGTGGAATGCAATGCATGCTCCACTGTCTTGCCTTGCACATCCAAAATGCTCTTGCGCAATGTTACGGTGATCATTGCCTTGAAATGCTTCATTGAAGAAATCCGATGTAATGGTCGATGATTGTGGTCAAAAATACGAAATACTCACTTAATCGGGGCAATAGGTATGGCGAAGTCAGTGCCTTTCAGGAGTTCTTTGTGTAAAATGACCCCAAACACTGAAATCATGCCCAATGTCAGTATGCTGATGAGTGCATTTAGCATGAATATGATTCTTGGCATGAAGGAATCGAGTACCGGAATTGGAATCTCAGTAAGAAAGCCAAGTGCTGTGGAGGGAATCGAAGTGATGAACGATATAAGTAGCATAAATGCAAGTGGTTTCAGTGCATGATGCCGAATATATGTGACGGATAATTGCAAGCCCGAAAAGATGGAGATATCAGTATCATGGATGAGTGGAAAGAGCAGTACCCCTGCTGACATGATATAGATTCCGGGAAGAATGCAGAGAATCAGTCCGATGGATATGGCAATACAAAGTAGCATACATGCTCCAAAGGATCTCGGCATGGTTTCTAGTAGATATTGAGTAATCAACTCTCGACTCGGTATTTCTTCATATTTCAAGCAATATTGTGAGTGAATCGTGGAAATCTGCAAAGTGAGAATTATGCTCAGGATGCTGAATAAAAGTATGCCGGCTACAGGTACTAGATGGCTATCCCAAGAAAATCCTGCTTCAACGATGATTGTTGATGTATCGAGTGGCCTTGCAGGAAAGGTCAATAAAAAGGATGAGATGAATGTGGGTACTCCTGCGAATACAATGATCTGTTTCATGAGATCGAAGCCAAAGCTCGACATATACCGAAAGAACTGCATCAAGAGTTCTGAAAATCTGATTTGAAGAGAATGTATGTTCATGCTGAATCCCAAGTATTTCTCAAACTTAGGAAAATGAAATGGATGTGAATTGATATGAATGGAATGTCTTTCGTAATTTTGAATATGATACAAGAAGCTCAAGAACTCATCAGAACTCTGCTCGCAAAACATGATGATCATCGTTTTGTGATGACACTTTCAAATCCACAACATGGAGTGGATTTGATCTTTCCCGGTAAAGATATCTCCTATACAGACTGCAAAAAGTGCATCATTCGCAATATGCACCCCAGTCCCGATGCTATGTATCTTGATATCATCACCACAAATAAATCGTATACTCATGCCCTGAACATTGCATCAATCGAAGATATGTATATGGTGATTGATCAAATGCTTCACTTACCATTCAGACAATGGCATATACAAACTCCACAAAAGGATCTCTTTCTGAAATTTCCGAAAGTTGGTAAAATCGGAAAGAACGTTTTGCATCACTATGCACATGCATCCAAACGACAATGGCAGGAACAATCGGAGAAAGACATGCTCATCTATCCGGAAAATGCCGGACTCCTTCTTCGGGCAATCGGAATTTGTGATGATACATTGACTATCATTCCGGCCATGCGCGATAAATATGTGCAGATCAATCACTTCATACGTATGTTCGAACACTATGCTGATGAGTCATCAGATATGCATATCATTGATTGTGGATGCGGTCAGGCATATGTGAGTTTCGCATTGTTATGGTATCTCCGTACTATCAAACAAGTACATGCAGTGCTGACCGGTATTGAAAGAAACCCTGAATTGATTGCATCTTGTATAAAAACCGCACATGCACTATCATTCGATGATCATGTGCATTTCATTGAACATGCGATTCAAGATGCTCAACCACAGCATATCTCGAATGCAACAGTGATTGTCATTGCATTACATGCATGTGATACCGCGACCGATGATGCCCTTGCATTGGCATTGAAGATGAATGCAGATATTATTCTTGCTGCGCCTTGTTGTCATCACTATGTCCAAGAACAAATGGATATTCGTCATATGCCACCTGAAGAGTCATTTCTTATTCGAGATGGCATTATGAAAGAACGACTAGGCGATATGCTCACCGATTCCATGCGGAGAGATCTCTTGATTTCTGAAGGATATAGTAGTGATTTGATTGAATTCACACCGCTTGAACATACTGCAAAAAATGTGATGATTCGCGCAAAGCATATTCCACTCATGCCTGCGCAACATAGAAAAGATGCCCTGATTCGATTTGAAGAAGCAAGCAAACGTTGGCATGTAACCCCCAAATTATATGAAATCATCAAAAAGTGATGTCAGTTTGCAGATGAAATTCGGTTTCATGATTCCCATCTATACGCAACCATCCTGATCCAAGTGTTTCTTCTTTGGGCTTGAATCTTTGTCGTATTGAACCGGAGAATGTTGTTCTTCCAACTGTATATGTAACCTTTCCGGCGGACATTGTTCCTATTCCATAGAGTGGATCTATGAGTAATTGACCCGGCAATCCCGTCTCGGGAAGATATATCGCCGAATCGAAATTGTCAGTTTGAGCCCATGCTATACGAATGGACCAATTCCATGGACTTGCTGTTTTGATGGAATGAAATTCCAAAGCACAGCCAATGCCATAAGATGGCATTCGATCAGGACTGACAATATGTGACTCCACTCTTGCCACGCTTCGTATTGCACTTCCCGTATGTGAAATCTCCGATCTGATTCTCCAATCTGTTTCCGATTGCTGTTTCTGTGATGGCTTCTCTGCAGATCGAATCTCATTGATGAGTCTGCAGAGGATATTCGTATTATCATGAGTATATATCACTTGTCCAATCATGCGAATTCCTTTTCTGATATGAGTTGCATTGCTTGGAATCCTTGCTTGTGCATATACTTCATTCGAGAGTGCATAAGAGATTGAACCCATCGCACCATTCATCAATAGATGAAAACCAAAATCATTTGAACAGATTCCGCTTCTTCCAAATGATTGACCAATGGGAGAGCGAATATCAGGATCAAAATATCGCATCATGATTGCTTGATCATGTTTGCCTCCATCATGATGTATGGTAAGCATTCCACCCAAATTCCATCGTTTATCACATAGTATATTTCCTGTCAAAGTCCATCCATTAAGGAAGTCTGATTGCATATCTAAAGAATACATCCATTGTTCTTGCTCACCTATGGTATAAGCTGTGGGTGCGATTGCATGTGCATAGGATTGATACAGTCCCGCGACAGAGAGTGATGAATTGTCAGATTGAATGGTATGAAACATGGCTACGCGAATCTCTTTTGTTCCTTCTCTCTGATTTAATTCTTGATCCGTTCTTGCATAGGTAATGCTAGGAAAACTTGTGAGTAATCCTACATCATTGATAACCGCATGTCTATTCCTTTGGGAATAACTTATGCCGACTATATGTTTCATTGCAGTGTGTTCAAAGAGATATTGCATACCAATACCTCTAAAATTGGAAGATTCGATGAGCGATGTTGTTTGTCGTATTGAGCTCGACCATCGTAATGCTCTTTGGGTGGGTCTCGTAAGATCAGCTATGGAAATTCCTGAAGCAAGCAAACCACCCATTCCATGCTCAAGAGAATGATCACCAATTATCAATTTCAGATGATTATTCGCATATTGAATTGATCCATGAACCATACCATTTGAATATGATTCACCACTATGTTTTCCATAGGATAAAGCCAATGTATAACGCTGATTTCCAATGTATAATCGTTGCATGAAGGATTCTTTCGAACCAAGAAATTTTTCTTCTGTGAATCCTCGTACATCCGGCGTGGAGTGTGAAATGCGCATTCGATGTCTTCCGTGAATCTGTGTATGTGGATTGCCCATGACAGTACACATGAGGAGAATTCGACGAATGGAAGTATCTATATTCTTTGGTGATTGATTTAGTAATTCTTCTATGGTATCAATATTGGGATTTTCTTTGATCAAACGTTTGAGTAAACGATGTAATCGTGGTGTCATGCCGGGAAGAAGCAAAATCTCATCGGAAATAGTTCGCAAGTCCAATGGATGCACGGCATAATAATCTAAGGCATCGAATTGTTGCTGTGTGGAAATGAATGTGGATTCATCCATGCCGACTGCATCATCTTGTGCTTTGACAATAGATGAAAAAAGAATGAACAGAACAAAGCTTGCCATAATGCCCCCTGAGTCAAATCAGATATGCACGGCGATCCATTTTTTTGAATGATATTGTTGAAATCCGATCACCGTGAGGGCAATATAGCTTAATACAACGCCGATCCAAATACCTGATTCGTGAAGCGGTGTATATCGGGAGAGAATGAAGGCCAATGGGATCTGAATCACAACCAAAGATGTGAATACAATCATCATACTGCGTGCTGCCGCACCGGCTCCGCTAATCACACGAAGAGTGACAGAACCAATAGCAAAAAAGATATATCCAAAACAGGCTATGTGAAGATATTCAACAGT
Source organism: Candidatus Kapaibacterium sp. (assembly GCA_023253875.1). GTDB lineage: Bacteria > Bacteroidota > Ignavibacteria > Kapaibacteriales > UBA961 > UBA961. The sequence continues at coordinate 5,717 of JALRFC010000007.1, read as the reverse complement.
TTCTCTGATGATATTTGGATCACTCGTATAGATTCGAGCGAAGTATTCGCCAAAGAGATAGGTGAGAATTGCGAGAATACCCAAGAGCCAAGATAATTGCTTTACCGCTGAACGATAAAATAAACCAATGCGATCTATTTGTCTTGCACCCAGGTTTTGTCCTGTTGCAGTTTCAAGTGCAATACCCATGGCAAAAACAGACATGAATGCAAAAAGGTCAACCTTCAAACCCAATGTATATGCGGCAAGTGTGACTTTCGGATCGAAATAGGATGCGAAAGTGAAGAGTGCCAAGCGACTGATGCTGACAGAGAACATTTGCAATGATGACCAAATGCCTTGTTTTATAATTCTGCCAAGCAGTGGAAAGTCAAAACTGAATTGTTTGAATGTCAGTGTCAAACCTGCTTTACCGGTAATAATCAGGGACAAAGAAATGATTGCTCCAATGATCTGCGATGCCGCTGTTGCAATGCCTGCACCTAGCATTCCATAAGCAGGGATAAATTCCCAACCAAAAATCAAGATCGGTGCGAGAATGGCATTGATGACTGTGGTGAGTAGAAGAATGGACATCGGATATACCGAATTACCGGATGATCGAATAATCGCATTGATTTGAAATGTCACGAAATTACCCGGCACGCCGAATAAGAGCGCATATAAATATACTTCAGTGAATGCATAGACTTCCGGGTCTTTATCCAATCCAAGTGCATGCAAAGTCGTGGGTAAGAGCAAGCCGAGTATGATTGCGAGAATTGTCGAAAACACAAGCATCGTCATGATGCCTTGCGTTGCAGTATAAGAAGCCTGTTCACGATTTCCTTCGCCGATTCTTCGGGCCACGATGATTCCTGTGCCAATGGCAAAGCCACTTCCAAAATTGAATATCATGAATCCTAATTGTTCGCTCACTCCGATTGCGGCGATCGCAGCCGAACCAAGTTTGCTCACAAAAAAAGTATCTATCCATGAATACAGCATATTCACAATAAAACTAAATGCAAGTGGCAATGCGAATATGCGAAGAGTGGAATCGATGGGACCATTCAAAAGATCCACACCCATTCTTGATTGTTTTTGTGGTGAAGTTTGAGTCATTGGCAAAAAACCCATCAATCGCATGATGGGTGGTGGATCAGAATTTCGGATACCAAAGTATCGTCAATCTCGGCAGTGAATAAAATGTTGAAATTTCTATATCACCCCAATCTTTGTATTTCTGTTCATTGGGCAAAGTGATGGTGTCATTCTTGCTTTCAAAATCCAATCGCCATTCGGCAATAGGAATGATCATGCCGAATGATGTAGGTATATTCACCATGAAGCCGGCACCTGCATTAAATGCCAATTGACTATCATCAGTGAATGATACATTGGTGGAATGAATTCTCTTTGATTGAAAATTAATACCGCCCAATGCAAAAAATGCAACCTTGCTCCGAGGATTTGCAATTGCTCTGGCTGTAACATTGAACACTGTATATACATCCGGATCTGTTGGTGTTCCGGGAACAGGCAATGCATTCTTCAACTTTGCATTGTTTCTTGTGTGCATGATGCCACCTTCAAGCATCAAGAATTCAAGTGGATTATATGCAATGCTGAATCCAAAGGCAGGATTGCCATCCCATGAGCGAGTATCGCGTCTATCTGGATTGTCCATGTCTGTCAAGGTTTCGACGATTGTATTTGTTGCAAGTGATGGACCAAAACCAATAAAGCGTGCATATGGATTTTTTTCCACTACTTCAATCTGTTCTTCACTGTCTTCATCATTTGCATCATTTTGTGCTAGAATGGGATATGAAGTCAATCCCATAAGAATGATAATGAGGAATAGTGGAAGTCTGAACAATGACTTTGCATTGGAACTTGTCATGGTGATTATCTCCTCTACTGTGAGTGCATATATGTCTGCAATTTTTTGTGCTATGAATTGAACAAATGATGGTTCATTTCTTTTGCCACGATGTGGAACCGGTGTCATATACGGTGAATCGGTTTCAATCATGATTCTATTCAATGGAGTTGCACGAACAATTTCATCCAATACACTTTTTTTATATGTGATATTTCCGGTAAACGATATATGAAAACCAAGCTCCAAAGCTCTATGAAGCATGGTCAAGTCCGAGGAGAAACAATGAAGGACTCCTTTGAGTTCGCCTGTTTGTTCTTCCTGCAAAATGGCAATCATGTCATCATCGGATTCACGATTATGAATAATCACCGGAAGATCAAGTGATTTGGCAATGGAGAGTTGTCGGCGAAAGACATCTTTCTGCATTTCTTTCGGCGCAAAATCATAATAATAGTCAAGACCAATCTCGCCAACTGCTATCACTTTTGGCAATGAAAGTAGTGATATAATCCGATCTTCCACTTCTTGTGAATACTCATGGGCATTATGTGGATGTACTCCCATTCCACAATATATATGCTCATGTGTATCGCAAATGGACAAAACTCCATCATAGCGTGTTGGTTCAATTGCAGGAATGATGATTGCTTCGATGCCATTGTTAAATGCATGTGCAATCATTTCTTCGCGATCTTCATCGAAGACATCAGCATCTATATGTGCATGGGTGTCTATCAACGATCCTTACCAAGATATTCAATATTGATCAATCGCTCTTCTTCTTGATCAGGCATTGTTTTGATCAAGACATTCCAATCAATATTTCGCATTTCTGAGCCGGCTTTTTCTGGCCATTCTACAAACTTGATGACATGTTCATCGCTCATGCATTCAGAAAAACCGATTTCTTGCAATTCTTTTTCTTCTTGAATCCGGTACAAATCAATATGATATAATGCAATTTCATCATCATGCGGATTTGAACCGATATATTGATTCATGATTGTGAAGGTTGGACTTGATACAATATCATGCACCGAAAAATATTCACAAACGCCTCGAACAAACTCGGTTTTTCCTGCACCTAAATCTCCAGCAAGCGTTATTATATCGCCCGGAGATAATTTCTCTGCAAATCGTTTTCCGATTGCTCGTGTTTCTTCTTCCGAATAAGAGTGGTAGCTGTCTGCTTCCATGCGATTGCACTGAATGTGAAACAAAACACGTGGGACAGATCAAAGACCTGTCCCATACATTAACGAGGTTCTAATGTGATGACTGGCAGAATCATCTCTTCAAGAGATATTCCACCATGCTGAAAACTGTCGCGATATTTCTGTACATAATGATTGTAATCAGTTGGATACACGAAATATGTATCCTCTTTTGCAATGATATAATTCGTTGAGGCAGTATGTTCAGGCAATTTACAGAGTTCGGGATCTTTGATGGTCATTGCATTTTTGGCATCCGACTTCACATTCTTTCCATGCTTAAATCGAAGATTTGTGGATGTTTCTCGATCTCCATGTGCTTTCACTGCATGCATACATCGAACAGATCCATGATCGGTTGTGATCACGATATTGATGTCTTTATACTGTGACAATGTTCGAAGCATTCCTAAAAACGATGAATGTTTGAACCATGATCTTGTGAGCGAACGATATGCGGATTCATCCGGTGCGATTTCCTTGAGAATCGGATAATCAGAACGGGAATGTGCTATCATGTCAACAGCATTCACAACAATAGCAGTGAGATGATTTCTTGCATATCGCTGTATGTCATTCTCGATTCTTTTGCCATAGTCTGTGTCGATGATCTTCACATAGGAAAGATCATTCTTGAGTTCTATTCTTCTACGTTTCAGCAATGCTGCGAGTAATTCTTTTTCATGGGAATTTTGACTATGCTCACTTATACCGGGTAAATCGCCTTTCCAATAATTCGGATAATGCTTTTTGATATCTGCAGGGAATAGTCCTGCGAAAATCGCATTTCTTGCATATGGTGTTGCCGTTGGAATGATTGAACAGTAATAGTCTTTCTGCACGGTGAAATAGGGTCTGATAAGTTCTTCCATCATCAGCCATTGATCAAGTCGCATGCAGTCAATCACAAAGAAAAACGTTGGTTTGCCATTTGCCAATTTTGGAAGGACAAATTTATCGGCAATATGAGGAGATAATTTTGGTGCGGATGAATCATCGCCACGAAGCCAGGATTCATAATTGTTCTCAACGAATTTCCCAAATTCCGCATTACATTCACGCCATTGATCCTTGAGGGTTTGATGAAAACCAAGCTCAGGATGCAAGTCAAGTTCAATGCTCCAATTCACCATTTTCAAATAGACATCCAACCAATCGGACCAATCCATGAAACCACTGAGTCTGCGTGCGATTTCAGAAAATCCCTGCAAATAATCTTGCGTGATTTTTGCCTCGGCTATTCTTCTTGATTCAAGGAATTTTTTACATGCGGCAAGAATTTGTGCCGGATTGACCGGCTTTGTCAAATAATCATCAATCTTTCCACCAATAGCTTGCTCCATCAATGATTCTGCTTCGTTTTTAGTGACCATAACGACAGGCATTGAGGGATCAATATCTTTCAATACAGATAACGTCTCAAGTCCGGACATTCCAACCATGGACTCATCAAGAAAAACCAAATCATAGGAAGTATTGGAGGCAAGTTCAATGGCGTCTTCACCATTGGTGGCGGTTTCTACATCATAACCGCGCTGATTCAGCAGTATGATATGTGGTTTGAGAAGTTCAATCTCATCGTCAATCCAAAGTATGCGCTTTTTTGATTGTTCCATTGTCTAATACTCCATTGTTCCTTGATACATGCATGAATCATTGCAATATGATTTCAGTATCGATATGAGTGATAATGAATTGTCTCGCAATAAAAATAGTCTCAAGGAGTATGGCGGCCTCAGATTACTGGAAAAAGATGTGTGCAAATATCGGATTATGAAAGGCAATCCCCAAATAAACGAGGAAGTCGGCTTACTGGGACCTTCGATCAATGAATTTATTGTAAACATTGTCTAGCAAGAATTCTCGCTTCATGGTCTGCATGATCTATTTGGTGAATATCCGGTTCTTGAATGATTGTCATTGTGCTCAATACATGTTCGATTGTTTGGGGTATTTGAAGAAATCCTGCCTTATTTTCCAAAAAATACTGGACGGCAATTTCATTTGCAGCATTAAGTATCGCAGGTGCCGTTCCACCGGTTTTCATGGCATCATAGGCCAATTGCAGACATGGAAATCGCTCTGTATCGGGTTTGAAGAACGATAAGTTACCGGCAGTGAGCAAATCCAATGTGGGTAAATCGGCATGTCTTCGTTCAGGATGAAACAAAGCATAGATGATTGGCACACGCATATCGGGCGTACCGAGTTGCGCCTTTATGGAGGCATCACCGAATTGTACAAGTGAATGTATGATGCTTTGTGGATGAATCACCACCTCGATTTGTTCGGGCATGAGATCGAAGAGCCAGCGAGCTTCAATGACCTCAAAACCTTTATTCATGAGTGTTGCGGAATCAATCGTGATTTTCTGTCCCATCACCCAATTGGGATGTTTAAGAGCTTGCTCTCGTGTGATTGTTGCAAAGGCATCTTTTTCGAATTCACGAAATGGCCCGCCCGAAGCTGTAAGAATGATCTTATCTATCATGGAGCGTTCTTCGCCTGCCATGCATTGCAGAATGGCGCTATGTTCGCTGTCAACCGCAAGAATTGGCACTTGTTTGTCTTTTGCGGATTTCATCACGATGGAACCGGCGCTCACGAGTGTTTCTTTATTGGCAAGGGCAATTGTC
>JALRFC010000079.1 GCA_023253875.1 Candidatus Kapaibacterium sp. | reverse complement strand
ATCACTCAAAGCACAATCGGGGGATATCGTTGTGGCAATCGTGAACAATGAATTTCTCATCAAAAGAATTGAAATGCGTGGTTCTGAATGTCTCTTGCATGCTGAAAATGAAAAATATGCCACAGTAAAGCTCAATGAAAATTCCGGTGATTGCATTTGGGGCGTGGTCACTTCCTGCATTCAAAAATTCCGATAATTATGGTCTATGCATTAGTTGACGGCAATAACTTCTATGTGAGTTGTGAGCGTGTATTTCAACCGGCGCTGAGAGGCGTTCCCGTCATAGTGCTTTCCAATAATGATGGTTGCGCAGTAGCACGTTCCAATGAAGCAAAAGCACTCGGCATAAAAATGGGGGATCCATTATTCAAAATCATGGACATAGTGGAGGCGCATGATGTACACGTATTTTCCTCCAATTATGAACTCTATGGTGATATGAGTCATCGTGTCGTTGAGACACTTTCTCTCTTCACACCCAATCTTGAAGTCTATTCCATTGATGAATCATTTTTAGATCTTGCTCATATTCCTTATTCCGATCGAAATGCATATTGCAGGGAAATTCGGGATACAGTGATGCAATGGACCGGAATTCCTGTTGGAATTGGAGTTGGGCCAACACGCACATTGTCAAAAATCGCAAATCGAATAGCCAAAAAAAGAAAGGAATGTGAGGGTGTGTTTGTGTTTCCTGAAGACAAAGATGAGCAGGATGCATGGCTCGAGCAAATACCTGTGGAAGATGTCTGGGGCGTCGGTTATCGAACAGCACCACGATATAAAGGAGCTGGTATCATGAATGCCAAAGACCTAAAATATGCTCCTCAGGAATGGATCAAACAAGAGTTCACGATTGTCGGCCTGCGCATGGTGCATGAATTGAATGGCATTTCATGTATCAGCATTGATGATTTACCCCAACAAAAAACAATCGTCTGCTCTCGTAGTTTTGGGAATTATGTCACGGAATTACATGAACTCACAGAAGCTATAGCAAGACATGCCGAAAGTGCATCCGTGAAATTACGTTCACAAGGAACAGTGTGCGGAGCTATTTCCATTTTCATTCGCACGAATCATTTTTCACCAAAGTATCCGCAATATGCCAATTCAACTACCGTGAAATGTGAAATTCCCACTCAATATTCTCCCGATTTGGTACATGCCGCAATTGAAGGAGTACAAAGAATCTACAAAGAAGGATATCATTATAAAAAATGCGGTGTGATGCTCCATGATATATGCCCAAAAGAAAGCGTACAACAATCTTTGTTTTTGGAACAAAATATTGTGCGTAATTCTGCATTAATGGAAGCTGTGGACAGCATCAATCTGCGATATGGAAGAAGAATGATTCGCAGCGGGGCATCGGGTGGGAAGGCTGGTAATACACGCAAATGGACAATGCGTAGGGACAGAAAATCACCTGCATTTACAACGCGCTGGAATGAATTACCTCATCTAAATACCGATCTTCCACCGAATAAGATTTGATTCATCTTTTGTGGTGGCTGATGCGAATCAATCCAAGAGCGCATTTCTTGCACTTTGGCCTGATTCAAACGCATCCATGATTCATTATCTGGATCAGTATTCACACTGGATAAGCTATGTGAGAATGCTTCGCAATGTCCTGAATTCTGCAAACCATAAAATGTATGCGCATACAGATCCGACCAAAGTGGATGTCCTTTTTCAATCAAAGAATGTAAGCTACCCAGAAATAAACATAATGAATGAGCAAATGAAGAATCTTCATATGTCTGTACCCTCAACTCATTCAGCGACTCATAAACAATCGCAAAAATCGAATCACCGGGAAATCTTCCTGTTTGTAATGGACCCAATGTTGTATCAAACAATGTTTCTATTTTGGTTTTAAGCAATGTTTCAATAGCGGAAGCATTATATATCTCCGGATCGAGATATAAAACATAGGCATAGCATAATGCAGATTTGATATTATCACCTCTGGAAGAAAGGACATTTCCCAAGAGCATATGACTATTCACATGTCCGGGCCTCATTTGCAATGAGCGATATAATGCCTCTTCTGACTTGGATAAATTACCGATATCATAATATGCCAAAGCCAAATTATAATGCAACTGATGCATAGTCCGAAACTTCGATACACCTTCCAAATATACCTGAATGGCATCTTGTATTTTTCCGGACATATTCAATGCCGATCCAAGCATCAAATATGCGCCCTGTTGTTGCTTGCTATCTAGATCAATCACTTTTCGACTATACTGTGCTGCTTCATCATATCGCTTCATGGCAAGTAAAGTATATGCCATTTCATATTGGACCAATCCTGAAATGCTATCATACTTAAGGGCTTTTTTATAAAAGGTAAGGGCTTGTTCATAATTCCCAACATCATGCTGGGCATTCCCTTTTCGAAGTAGGTCAATAAGCTCTTTGCCTTCGCGGGCAAAGAGTTGTGAGGAAGTTACAATAACAAGAAAAGTCAAAATCAATTTCATACGGAATTCCATCGTGGTGCAATGGCAAGGAGTCTCAAAACGGAAAAAAGTTACATCCGCATTCTCCATATGTATATGAGTAATAAGTTGTGGAAAACCTTACAAGAATGGCAAAATTTAACGAAGTCGCAATATTCTGAATGCTCCTCTGAGGACAAATGCAAAGACAATGATACCAATGATGAGATCTGGAAATTTCGATCCTAAAATCAATGTGAATATACCCGCAAGTATAACTCCAGCATTGACAAGGATATCCGTTGAAGTAAAGATCATGCTTGCCTGCATATGTGGTTCATCACTCTGTTGTTGTTGAAGTATGCGCATGCTACCATAATTTCCGGCCATTGCAATGCACGAGATAAGAATCATGGTGGAATATTCAGGGACTTCCGAACTGAAGACAGTTCTTTTCAGACATTCTATCAAGCCAAAAATTCCCAAACTCAATTGCATGATTCCACTCATCTTTGCTATACGAGACTTCATGACTCTTGAGCCTGAAATAACAAGCAATGAAAGTCCATACACAATTGCATCAGCAAGCATATCCAGACTATCGGCAAAAAGTCCAATCGAACCAGCAAGATATCCAGCAATGGATTCAAGCAAAAAAAGGCCGGCATTGATTGCCAATACACTTTTCAGAGCTTTTGACTGATCTTTTTTCTGATGCAGTATTCCTTGATAGTCAATCGTTTCCTCATGGACAGCTCCTAACCCTAGAGGATATAGTCTTTCCATAATTGCATCCGGGTTTGCATCATGAATGACGGTTAGTATTCGATGTGGGAAATCTGCCTCAATGGAATGAATCTGTTCCACATCCTGTAAAGCCATGCGTATCATGGCTTCTTCAGAAGGACAATCCATTGCATCAATCCGAATTCGACTGGAAGAACTCATAAATCCTCAAGAAACAGTTCGCAAAATACTATGTTTGCATATTGTTTTCAATCATTGACAACCCTGAACTTCACAAGTTCTCTACGGTTCTTGTATAGCATGTCTCAATCAGAACATACCGGTCATCAATCTCGATATCGCTTTCCTGCTTTGGAGGCAATATTAGACATTAGTATCGCTGCAGAATATCTTCGACATCAAGTTGATAAAGCATGCGCACCATTGGATATCAATGGTGGACAATATGCGATTCTTCGGCTCTTGAAAAGATCCTATCCTGAAGGGATGTCTCGTACAGAAATCGTTAAAAATCTGATTGAAAAAACAACCGATGTGACAAGGCAAATAGACAGTCTTGAAAAGAAAGGTTTGGCTGAAAGAATTCGCATAAAAGAAGACAGAAGATTGTCCTTGGCAAAAATCACTCCGGCCGGTATGGAAGTGATGGAAAAGGTTGATCCGCTCTTTTTTGCCATGCTGGCTGAAATCAGCAAAACCATAGATGAAGAAGAATGCAAGCAACTTTCCATGCTTTGCAAGAAAATGTACTCCACATCGAATGAACAACATCGATAAGATCAAATATTTATCTCATTATCACTCGAAGAATAGCATCATGAACAGAGGTCCGATTTCACAATTCATTGAACAAAATTTTCTTCATTTCAATGCAGCTGCTTTGGTTGATGCTGCGAAAGGATATGAACAACACCTGGCCGAAGGTGGTAAAATGATGATCACATTGGCCGGTGCGATGAGTACTGCTGAATTGGGCAAGACGCTCGCTGAAATGATACGTCAAGACAAGGTTCAGATTATTTCATGTACAGGCGCAAACCTTGAAGAAGATATCATGAATTTGGTTGCTCATTCGCATTATAAGCGAGTGCCTCATTATCGTGATTTGTCTCCTCAAGATGAATGGGATTTACTTGAACATCATTATAATCGAGTGACAGATACTTGTATCCCTGAAGAAGAAGCATTTCGTCGCTTGCAGAAACATTTGTTCCGCGTATGGAATGATGCGAACTCCAAGGGTGAGCGATATTTCCCACATGAATTCATGTATCAAATGTTGCTTTCTGGCGAGCTTGAACAATATTATGAAATTGATCCAAAGAATTCTTGGATGCTCGCTGCGGCAGAGAAGAATCTACCAATCATCGTACCCGGTTGGGAAGATTCAACTATGGGAAATATTTTTGCTTCCTATTGCATCAAGGGTGAGTTTACAAGTACAACCATGAAGTCCGGAATAGACTATATGATGTGGCTTTCAGATTGGTATGTCAAGAATTCTTCAGGTAAAGGAATTGGATTTTTCCAAATTGGAGGTGGTATTGCCGGGGATTTCCCTATTTGTGTTGTACCAATGTTGTATCAAGACATGGAAATGCAAGACATTCCATTTTGGAGCTATTTCTGCCAAATATCTGATTCGACTACGAGCTATGGATCATATTCCGGCGCTGTTCCAAATGAGAAAATCACATGGGGTAAACTAGACATTGACACGCCGAAATTCATTGTGGAATCAGATGCAACGATTGTTGCTCCACTCATATTCGCATGGTTGCTCAAATTGTAATTCAAGAAGGTATGAAGTATTGTGGAATATTCATGGCCATGACATTCATGGTCATAGGTCATGCTTCTGTGCAATCCCAAACAGTTGGTCAAGGACTTGTAGATTCCTTGAAACGTGTGACCACAGTATTGAATACAGCCAAGAAAGATGAGGGTTGGACAATATCCGGGATTACCAATGTCACTTTTAGCCAAGTTGGCTTATTGAATTGGACGGCCGGTGGGAATAGTTCTATCTCCATCATTGGACTCGGCATGTATAAAGCTAATTATATCAGAGATAATTATACGTGGAACAATTATCTTGAATTGGGATATGGCTTGACAAAAATTGGTGATGTTGAATTTAGAAAAAGTGATGATCGCATCATTGTTGTCTCACAAGCGGGTATTGCTGCCGGTCAAACCATGAATCATAGTTTGCTCATTGATTTCAGGACGCAATTCACAGATGGAAGAAATTATATTGGTACATTTGATTCAGTTAGTGGAAAGTATCCACTAACATCGACTTTTCTCGCACCTGCTTTTTTGACAACAGCGCTTGGAATGGAAATCAAACCTACTTCATCTCTTTCAATCTTGATTGCACCACTAACGGGAAGAACAACAATCGTTGCAAATAACATATTATCGGAAGCAGGTGCTTTCAATGTAACAAAAGGTCATACAATTAAATCATTTCTTGGAGCATTGATCAATGCCCATTTTAATGATCAAATAGTTGAGAATGTGACATTAAATTCCCGTTTGAATGTTTTCTCTCCCTTTTCTTCTCCTGACTTAATGGTAGTGAACTGGGAGAATCTTCTATCAATGAAAGTCAATAGCTTCATTAAAGTCACACTTTCACTTGATGTGTTCTATGATCATAAAATCAATATTAATAGAACAGATGGTACCATTGGTCCTGCTACTCAATTGAAGAACACATTTGGCGTTGGTTTTGGATATACATTTTGATGCATACTTCAGCAAAACATATAGCAGACATACTCAAGGATATAGTCAAAGACAATGGCTGGGAACAAGGCATTGCCTCAAGTAAACTACCATTCATATGGTATGATATCATAGGAGAGAAAGGTCGAGCTATCACCGAATTCAAACGTTTTGATGAAGGCACTTTATATATTCATGTTCAAAGCGCACCGTGGCGCAATGAACTTACTCTCCGCAAACAAGAGCTCATCTCCAAAATCAATACTCATATTGGTTTCTCTCTCATAACAGACATTATCTTTCGTTAGATTCTCTTAATATCGCCCCGACGGGGCTATTGTGATGTCGTTTCTACGGAGCTCTCTTGCACCTCGAGCGGAGCCGAGGGGTGATTACCACGTCTGCACCCCGAGCGAATCACGTATGTCTGCACCCCGAGCGAAGCCGAGGGGTGACTACTAGCACCATTGGGGCGAAATCATAATAAAAAAAGCCGACCTCTTTTCAGAGATCGGCTTTTGAGTATAGAACTCTCTAGAATTACTTCACAAAGAGCATCTTTTGTGTCAATGCTGTACCGCTTGTTGTCAATGTATAGTAGTATACACCGTTCGCAAGTCCGAATTCGCTTGGTACAAAATTGAAAGAATGAATACCTGCATCGAAGCTATTTGCTGCAAGTTGAGCAACTTCACGACCGAATACATCGGAAACGCTAAGTGTTACAAATGCTGGCTTTGGCAATTCAAAACGAATTGCTGTTGAGCTTGCGAATGGATTAGGTTCATTATTGTACAATTTAAGACCTTCAGCAATGATTGTTTCATCAACACTTGTTGTAAGTGTGACTTTAACATCAATTTCAGCAGATTTAGTTGTACCACAGCTATTTGTCACTTCGCAGTGATATTTACCTGCATCTGCATTTGTCACATTGAATTTGATGTATTCTCTGTTTGTTGCATTTGGATCAGTAAGAGCTGTACCATTCAAGAACCACTTGTAAGAAGTTGCACCATCTTCATTGGCATTTACTGACAATGAAAGTTTAGCACCTGCTTTGATTGTCTCTGCAGGAGTTGGCAATGTTACAGTTGGCTTTGTTGAATACACAATATTAGCTGAAGCAGAAACTGAACCACAAGCACCTGTTGCCACTACAGTGTATTGACCTGCTGAAGCTGCATCCATACTTGCGATTTCATAGCTAGCTGCTGTAGCACCTGCAATATCTTGTCCGTCTTTCTTCCATTGATATGTCATAGTGCCACCACCGGTAGCAGTAACTGTCAATGTTTCTTTTGCACCTTCGCAAACTTTCTTGCTTTCAGGACCTGCACTGATAACAGTTGCAGCATAAAGATTCAAAGCAACATTTGTTGAAGCTGAGATATTAACAGCTGTTGGAGCAACTGCCATTGCTTTATACTGACCTGCATCTGAAGCTTGTGCATTTTTGATTGTCAATGCATTTGTGTGTGCGCCAGAATATTTAGGACCATCGAACAATTGAACATCGCCTTTGAACCAGTGATATTCAACATTCAAACCAGGAACTGATGCTGTTGCATTTACTTCCAATTTCGCATCGCTAG
>JALRFC010000078.1:6181-7632 GCA_023253875.1 Candidatus Kapaibacterium sp. | reverse complement strand
ATAAACCAAAGGGAACATCAGCCTTGACTGTATGCACACCAAAAGGAACATCCATTTTAATGGCTACATAATTACTCAAACCCACAAATTCAGGTGCATACTTCATTGTATCTATCAATCTACCATTAAAGCGCAAGGATTCAACCGATGAGGAAGGAACAATGATATTCACAAAATGCTTCCAATTTGTATAGCTTGTTTTGGGCGTTGCAAAGCGATATTCAGTAAGGAATTGTTGTGTAGGACTTACAACAAGCATCATCGGATCGCCAATTGAATCACCTCTCACTCTGGATACTCTGCCACTCACAGGACCTGCCCCACCAAGGAAACCTTGCGAGAACTGTGCAACCAAGACTGGTTCGCTTGCTGTAAGCATGATATTGTTTGATCCTACTGACGAATTCTCATACATTTCTCCGGCTTGTAATTCACGTATGAATACGGAATTTTCAAAAATCTTTGTTTGTGGTTTCGATGCTATCACACGATATACATAACTTGATCTCTTCGCGAATTGACCAAGAATGAAATGTTTACCCCAACTATGTACCGGAGGCAATTGTTCAACGAGATAATTACAGAATGGGACGCGTAATGGTACATCCGCACATTGATGTCCGCTGAACACTGCAACAGGTTTAGAAGCCTGAATTCTAGTACCGGTCAAATCCGGAAATATCAATGTATCACTTCCATTGAAGGATTTACTCATGGGCTGAAAATTCAAAGCAGCAATTTGATATACATCCCCTTTATTCATGATCACAGGAAATGCAACTTTCGGTGGTTTATTGCGCGAAGTCATTACTGATGGAGTGACATAGACAATTGTACTGTCTTGTGTTGCAACAATAGCCATATGTGAAACCAAATCATTCGTTGGAGTTGAATGATAACTCATTGCATAATATTCCAATCCCAGTGCTGTTGCAGGCAAAGCCAAGTATGAGTCTGTGGAACTTCCTCTTTCATTCAAACAAGTGACTGAGATTGGTGATTTAGATGTTATTCTGACTGCATTGGGTTGTAATGTACCGTCTCCAGTAACCTCAGCGGCAGCAGGAATGGAAATCCTTCTAACTGTACCACCAACAACCGTTGTATCAAGTTTATAACGGATCCCCTCTATTTCAATGCGAATCTTGGTTGTGACATCTGAACTGATGAATAATTCAAAATTGGGAGTGCTTCTATCTTCGATATACACATCACCACCTCTTGCATCTGTCAGCTTCATTTTACCAACACGATTTGCAGAATGATGCCATGAATTTTCTTGAAAACATAACCAAAATTCTGTCCCTTCCGATGTCTTCGTGATCTTCTTATTCATCTGTTGAGCATGTACAGTCATGATGCTTGAGATGAATACAAGTGTCAATAGATGTGTGAATGTTTTCAAGGATATTCTCATTTTTTGTGCACCATGCTCATATGATATAATCCTT
>JALRFC010000078.1:0-6171 GCA_023253875.1 Candidatus Kapaibacterium sp. | reverse complement strand
GTAATGTAAATACATGACGACCGGCAACTTTTTTTTCAATCGGAAACTCTTTAATCAATTTCCCTTGTGAATTGTAAAGAAAGAACTGAACATCCCCGGATTTTCCCATATAGTAATTGAAGGAAGTTGAATATGCAAATGGATTTGGAGCATTGATGTCCATGCCCTCTGTACTTGCCTGCATAACGGGTGGATCTAAAACAGTGATCGTACCACCAACTTGTTCTATGTCTTGAACATCATTGCCAATGCTGAATGAAAGTATTTTGACTGCTGCAGTAGAATCCATTCCGGCCAATGTTTCCAATTCCAAATACAAGGCAATGCCTGTAGAATCAAATAGTGGATTTGGACAAGTGATGGCATATTCCTTGAATTCATCACCATCGGAAAGGAAGGTGATTGCGGTTTTTTTACATGTAAATAATGTACCGGGTTCTGTCAAAGCATCATGGAGTATGATGCGCTTTTTGGGTATTGCCACCGTTATTGTGCAAGATTGCTGAGTAACAGCTCCTTTCGTGCTCATAAAAACAGGCAAATTCCAGCGAATTCCTTGACGTATTGAGGTATCAGGAAGAATAAAAGATGCCTCGCTTGACAATGTATGCGTCAATGGTTGAAGCAGTGAAATGAGTAAGATTATGTAGAATGGTATATTTTGCACGAAAAAGCCAAAATATAGGAAATAAACAATTGATCTGTCCCGAATTTTCAACGTGCAAAGATAAGAATTTTGAATCTAGTCTTGTCCCTGAAACTCACTTTCTGTGGGAATGTTTCGGAATGATTCACAATAGGGAACAAATCAGTGATACATCAATGATATCCTGCACTGAACATCCTCGTGAAAGATCGCAATATGGCTTTTGTAAACCCTGAACAATCGGTCCGATGGCTTTTGCATGAGCTAGTCTTTCCGTGATTTTATAGGCAATATTTCCAGCATCCAAATCAGGAAATATCAAAATATTTGCCTTCCCCTTCAATGGGGATTGCGGAGCTTTTCTATTTGCAATGTCCGGAATCAATGCGGCATCCGCTTGCAATTCTCCATCAGCAATGATATGCGGATATGCTTCTTTAAACATAATGAAGGCCTCTCGTACTTTGTCAACATCGGGATGATCAGCGCTTCCTTTGGTGGAAAAAGAAAGAAAAGCCACATGGGGCTCCACTTGTAAGATGGACTGAGCATTCTTTGCTGTCATTCCGGCTATATCGCACAATTGCTCTTTAGTGGGAGAGGGAACAACTGCTCCATCGGCATAAAAGAGAATGGAATCGGGGAGGATCATGATGAAAAAACTACTGACAGTTCTCACATCTTGAGATATTCCCACTGTTTTGATTCCTGCTCTAATAACATCACCTGTTGTTGAGATATTTCCTGCCACTACACCATCTACATTCCCCAAATGTGTTTCTATGCCTGCAAAATACAGTGGGTTTTGAAGCATGCTTTTTGCATCTTCATCCGAATCAATGGACTTAATCTGTGTTCTTAGAGTTGAAATATTGACTTCAGAGATATGTTCTGAAGGGTCCAGAATGGAAATGGTGGAAATATCTACTTGACTCTCATGTGCCATTTCTCGGATATTCTTCGCATTACCGATGAGAATCGGAATGGCAAGCTTATTATATGCAAGAGCATGAACAGCTGTTAATACCCGCGCATCTTCAGCATCCGGAAATGCAATACGTTTCGGACTTGATTTGACCTTTTCCAACAGGTTTGCATAAAATGTTTCAATAATGCTATGATTCATCTCTTATTTAAGTAATTGCTTGGCATTTTGTAATTTAGGCGTGCATAATAAGATTATGCGAATCCAACTGTACAAAAATGCAAAAAAGGGCTTGATGAATCAGTTCCAAAATTCTTTGCGACTTTTAGTCCTATCGACTCTCTTTGTATTGAGTCATCAATATACCCTCATGAGTCAGGGTAGCGCAGGATCAAAAGCGAAAATGCCGAGATTATCCATTGTTGATATGCCGACAGCCAGAATCTTGCCAACAAAGGCCTATAGAGTTTCCGGATTGATCATGCAGGAATCAGGGATTTTGACTCATGTACAGTATGGACTAACTAAGAATGTGAATCTCGGTTTTTCTTATTCAGCCATGCCATTTCTTGGTGAAGGTGATCCAATCCTACAACCATTATTGTTATTTGAAGTGAGAGCAAGACTTTACGCAGAAAAGAAAAATAGGCCGGCCATAGTATTGGGTGTCAATAGTCAAGGACTCGGTGCCTGGGAAAATAAACGAAGATTTGAATTCAATGCACCGGGAATCTATGTCAGTGCATCAAAAAATATCAAATGGGAAGCAGGTGTCTTGTCCTTACATGGTGGTGTCAATTTCCCCATCATGCCATCCGCATATTCCAATACTCCGGGTGCATTTGTGGGCATCGAACAATCTTTCTATAAAAATGTAACCATTGCGACCGAATATTCAGGAACTTGGAATGAAGATCCGGCATTCATGAATTCGAATGGTCTTTTGAATTGTGCAATAAAATATTCGCCTTTCAAAGGGGTGAATCTTACACTTCAAATGAGAGACCTATTGGAAAGCAGAGCAAATGCTCAAGGCTTTCTTCGATATGCCGGCATAGAGTATATCGGCAAATTCTAAAATGAATATTCGATTGATTCTTTTTGATTTGGGAGGCGTGCTTTACAATATTGAACATGCACGCACACAATATGCACTCAGTACACTGCAATCACTCAATGCTCAACCAATCTCATTTTCTCTTGAACATGCAGACACCGTCTTCGGAGAATTTGATTCCGGGTCACTGACCACTTCTGCTTTTATTTCTACAGTACGAGAAAGACATGCAATACAAGCAACTGATGAACAAATCATCAATGCTTGGAATGCTATGTTATTGGGACTATATCCGGATTCTATTTCCTTCATTGAGCATATCAGATACTCTATTCCAATTGCACTCTTGAGTAATATCAATGCAATTCATCATGATTATATTCGTGATGATTGTGCGCAATTGTTTGCATGTTTTGACCATCTCTTTCTTTCTTATGAAATGAAGCTCAAGAAGCCTGATCCAGAGATATTTCGTCATGTGATTTCCCAAACTGGATATCCTGCGCAAGAAATTCTCTTCTTGGATGATACATCCGTGAATTGCAGGATAGCAGAATCGCTGGGCATGAATACACAACTCATCAATCCTCATTCTCGTGAATGGTTACGTGAAGTCAAAAATCTCATTATATAATATGTACATAGTCTTCATCCTCTCTCTTTTGTTTTGGATGCAAAGTTCATTTGTCTTTGCTCAAGACTCATTTTACCCGCATTATATCGCAAATCCACTTGAAGCACGAGTTGGTTCATTCTATCAACCAAATGCAGATCGTTTGCGACTGGATATCGGGCAAACGATAGATCTGGATCACTATGATATTGGTTCGGGATGGCAAGCAGGATTTGGGGCTGATGCATTTATTCTTACCAGATTGAGAAGTGAAGGGAATTTCAAATTTCCGGTTGAAACCGCTGATTATTTCTTTGGATTACAAGGTTCTATGCATGGAAAGATTGGTGAAATGCCAGCAGGTGGAAGACTCAGACTTTCGCATATCTCAACACACTTAGTTGATGGCGCAGCTGATGCACAAGGAATATTCACTGAACGGAAACCATTTGTGTATAGCAGAGAATTTGCAGATGTATCAGGCTATATGATGATACGAGATGTCAGACTCTATGCAGGGATCACATGGATATGGTCAACACAACCAAGAAATATTGGCCGAATTGTTCCGCAGCTCGGAATTGATACCCGCAATTCAATTGGAAACAATATGGTATTTGAATCCGGATATGATGTGAGAATCAGTGAAGTGCAGGGAATAACATTGCCTACACATTCCATTCAATGTGGTCTGAAATATCGTATGCAGAAATCTACAGGTTTTTGGTTTGGACTCATTGCTTCTTTTGGTAGATCTATACATGGTATGTATCATACCGAAAGAGAAGACTATGTAGGTTATGGATTTCGGATTGCATATTGATGACTGCGATATTCATTCATATCATTGTTTGTATACTGCTTGGACACTATGTTCAAGCATCCGATGATGATATGCATGAAACCTTGAAAAAAAACATGCCACCTCAAGTGAAATTTTTGAGAGTCTATGGTGGTGATGATGAAACAATGCCTCCCATTGCCATGTGCTCGAGACCAACGCAACAGAGAAGACCGAATATTTCGTATAATTTCCCTCATGTGACAATTGAATTAGATATTCAATCCAGTACTCCACCTCAAATGTTTGTGATATTCAGCCATTGTAATGCAGATTGGACAGAGCATGAGAATGCATTCTTGAATGATCCGGCACTATTGCGGACTAGTTCCATTGATTGGCGCATGGCACCGCCCGCTTCGATTTGGTATTCCTATACCGGTCTACTCAAAGTACCGAATGAACATGTAAAATTCAATTTCGGGGGAAATTGGAAAGCGAAGTTCTATCTCTATGATGAACCCGGTCAACCTATTGCAATCGCACGGTTTTTTGTTGTAGATCCAAGAGTGGAGACGCGATTTGATGTCTATGGAGATTTTTATTCTCCTACAAATACAGTCTTCTCCTCAGGTGCTTATACGCTTGAAGCTCATGCCAAATCCACTGAAATGCTGAATGATGGACAATTGAATACGGCAGTGTTTTATAGACTCAATAGATATGATGAACCATTCATTGTTTCCGAGCAATCATCCTATGAATCCTTGAATGAATTAAATCATGCATATCCACTCCGCACGATGATCAATGGCTTCGGTATGACAGGTCGGCGATTCAGAATTGAACGCATCCCTGCTGAAAATGAATATCGTGTACTGAATCTTGGGGATTATTCTCTCTATCCACGATCAAATGCACCGCTTCGCATGTGGACTCCTGATCTCTGGCGCAATGGATCATTTCTCGAAAGATCCGATGGTGGTATCATGAATACACGTTTTATAGGTTGGGGTGACAAAGATTATGTGCAATTGGAGTTTCTTCTCAATCCACAACGTAGACTCGCTGAACATGAAGTATTCTTAAGCGGATCATTCAATAATTGGTCACCGGATCCATCCTGGCTCATGAAATGGGATGAGGAGATGAAAGTATATCGTCTGAGACAGTGGATACCTCGTGGCAGACATGGGTATTTATACATGACTGGTGAAATTGATGCCGATACGAGAAAGGCGATCCGACTCACTGCAGAAGAGTTTGAAGGAAATACTGCAAGAGCAGGACATCCATTCATTGCATTCATCTACTATCGAGAATTTGGTATGGGTGGATTTGATTCCATCGTAGGAGTTGCAGGAGGCAATGTCTATGGCTCTTGGTAGAATACCCCGAATGTTGATGATTCTTGGATCTATTTGGTCAGTATGCATAAAAATTGCAAAACCGTTATTATCACTCTTCTCAGCTAAATTTCGAGAGAGAGAACAAGCGATTTCTTTGCAAAAATCAAGTCCGCGAAACAAGAATGCAATACAATCTCTTTGGATCCATGCTTCATCTTTGGGAGAATTCGAACAGGCAAGACCCATCATTGAGGAAATAAAAAAAAGATCTTCTGAATATGATATTACATTGACATTCTTTTCGCCTTCAGGATATCGCATCAGAAAATCGTATGAATATGCAGATAGAGTGCTCTATCTTCCAATAGATACATTATCCAATGTTCAAGCATTTATGAATGAAATCAATCCTGATCTTATCATTTTCATTCGATATGAACTCTGGCTGAATTATCTGATCGAAGCAAGGAGAAGAGCTATTCCTTGTTATGCCCTGAATGCCACCTTTCCTCGTTCAATGCTATGGAAATTCTTTCCGGCCATTTTGCGATCCATCCTTGGATTATTCTCTGAACTCTATACCATTGGAAGCAATGAATTGGCATCATTTCAGCAATTGAACTTGAGAATACCTATTCATTCTGGACATGATACAAGAATTGATAGAATTCATTCTCTTGTACAAAATGTGAAGCAAAGCCCTGCAATTATTCGAGGATTATTACCTGGTATATCCGATGACAAGATTCCATGCATTGTTCTTGGAAGTTCTTGGGAGGCTGATGAGCGCATATTCATAG
>JALRFC010000077.1 GCA_023253875.1 Candidatus Kapaibacterium sp. | reverse complement strand
CAAAAGCGCTACTTTCTTCCCTTGAATTGGTAAAAAATCCATTTCAATAAGATTATCTATTCCAAGCATTACTTGATATTGTCCATCTTGAGCACATATACAAGTGCTCATGATCATCATCATAATCGGAAACAATATTCTCATCTTTTTGAATATCATTATTCTTCCAAATACGTATAACCATACAGTCCGGAACGATAGATGGTGAGAAATTCCTTCCCTTCAGAGACACTGATTCTACCATCCTTCACAGAATTGCTCACCCATGTTTCCATGGTGCGTACAAGCTTCTTTGCTGAAAACTGTACATAATCAAGAACATCTGCCACAGATTCTCCATCAATGATTTGATCAATGCTATATCCTTTGCCATCTATAGACACATGAACAGCATTTGTATCGCCGAAAAGATTATGCAAATCACCGAGGATCTCTTGATAGGCACCTACAAGAAAAACACCCAAATAATATGGCTGATGTTCTTTAAATTCATGTAATGGAAGATTTGGAATTGCATCCCTGGAACCAATGAACTTATCAATCTTTCCATCTGAATCACATGTGATATCTTGAAGAGTACCTTCTCGCATTGGTTTTTCATTCAATCTATGAATCGGCATGATTGGGAATAGTTGATCCACTGCCCACATATCCGGAAGAGATTGAAACAAGGAAAAATTACAGAAATATTTATCAGACAATAATTTGCTTAAATATTTCATTTCATCTGGTGGTTGTTTCATCGCATCAGAAAGATCTCGAACCTCCACAGCTATCGTCCAGAACAATTGCTCCACTTGCGCTCTGGTATGCAAATCCAATAGCCCAAGATTGAATAAGTCAAGTGCTTCTTCCCTATTATGCTGGGCATCATGCCAAGCCTCAATCATGGTTCTGGCTGATAATCTCTTTAGAATTGTTTTCAACTCAGTTACGATTTCATGATCGGACTCTTCAATTTCGATTTCCTTTCCACCAATGGTAGGAATGGATGATTTTTCAAGTACATTGAAAATCAGTACCGAATGATGTGCAGTGAGTGCTCTTCCTGATTCCGTTACAATATTAGGATGAGGAAATCCATGTTTTTCGGCTGCATCTTTCATTGTGTAGATGGCATCATTCGCATATTCTTGGATGGAATAATTGATGCTATTGACAGCCGATGATCGTGTTCCATCATAATCAACCCCAAGTCCACCGCCAATGTCCACAAATTCAATCGCACAACCAATCTTCTGTAATTGTACATAGAATTGTGCAACTTCCCTCAAACCTGCCTTAATTTTCCGAATATTTGTGATCTGACTACCAAGATGAAAATGAATCAGTTTAATACAATCTTTTATGCCTTCTTTTTCAGCATAGTCAATCGCTTCTATCAGTTCACCGGCATTCAAACCGAATTTTGATCCATCACCACCGGATTCTTCCCATTTACCTGATCCGGATGCAGCTAATTTAATGCGAATTCCAATATTTGGCTTTACATTCAACCGTTTTGAAAGAGTACGAATCAATTTCAATTCATTGATTTTTTCTACAACGATGAAAATTTGCTTACCCATTTTTTGGGCAAGAAGTGCGAGTTCAATGAAGTCTTCATCTTTATAACCATTACATATAATCAATGCATCCGGATTATCCATAATGGCAAGCACCGCATGAAGTTCGGGCTTGGAACCTGCCTCAAGGCCTATGGAAAATCGTTTGCCTTGTCTGACAAGTTCCTCAACAACGGGTCTTTGCTGATTAACTTTGATCGGATATACACTGTAATATCTACCGGAATATCCATATTCATTCGAAGCATTCTTGAAGCACGATGATATCATCTCTATTCTATCGTCAAGAATATCAGGGAAGCGTAATAGAACAGGTAAGGCAACATCACGTAATGTCAATTCCTGAACCAACTCTTTGAGATCAATTGCTGGTCCGGAACTTCTTCTGGGACTGACGGTCACATTCCCATTCTCATTGACGCCGAAATAATCAACGCCCCAACCATTCACATTGTATAATTCCAATGCATCTTCAATGCGCCATTTTCTCAATGGAGTTACTCCGAAGGTGGTAAATCAGAAAAAACTTCAGTATGATATACAAATGAAATCATGGGCAAAAATACGCTTGTTTCACCAATTAGAGCAGACTTTCGGAGTAAAATCAGGAGGTATTGCATTTGATGGTCATATTAAAAATTGTGTATATTGACCGGCTATTGGAGTATATACGACTCCAATTGACATGTTTCATGCTTATAAGTGGTATAATGGCCGGGCCCGTTTCTATAGACCAATTGAAGAAAGAGTTTGCCGATTTTTTGAAGCAAAAAATGTACAGAAATACGCAAGAACGCTTTCTGGTTTTGGAGCAGATAGCATTATTGGATAGACATTTCAGTGCAGATGAACTCTATATTCACATTAATGCAAAAGGATCTAGAATTTCAAGAGCCACCATTTATTCAACACTTGATCTACTTACCAAGTGCGGAATTCTCATGAAACATCGTTTTCAAGGAGAAAGTGCACATTTTGAGCTATCCTCAAGAAAACCAAACCATGATCATCTCATCTGTGTGGAATGCGGACATATCATCGAATTCAATGTTGAACATATGAATACAATTGAGAATGAAGTTTGTTCACAATTTGACTTTACACCCATGAAACACTCTTTGCAAATCTTTGGGGTATGCAAAGACATCAATACTTGTCAATACAATAAATAAACGAAGAAGTATCCATGCCAAAACATCTAGTCATCGTTGAATCTCCGGCAAAAGCCAAAACAATTGAAGGTTATCTTGGAAAGGACTTTGTAGTCAAAGCCTCCATGGGACATATCCGAGATCTTGCCAAAGGAAATGATGCCATTGATGTTGAGCATGGTTTTTCTCCTAAATACATTGTCTCCGAAGCCAAAGAACAAGTTGTTAATGATTTAAAAAAACTTGCAAAAAAAGCAGATACAATTTGGCTTGCTACTGATGAAGACCGAGAAGGCGAAGCTATTGCTTGGCATTTGTATGAAGAACTTGGACTTACTCCTCATAATTCGAAACGTTTTGTCTATCATGAAGTGACAAAAAAAGCAATCCTGAAAGCTATTGAACAACCAAGAGAAATTGATTATGACTTGGTCAATGCACAGCAAGCACGAAGAGTGCTTGATCGCCTTGTGGGTTTTGAATTATCACCGATTCTATGGCGAAAAGTACGACCATCTCTTTCTGCCGGAAGAGTGCAATCTGTTGCCGTTAGAATCATCGTTGAAAGAGAAAGAGAGATTCAAGAATTCAATGCACAATCAAGTTTTAAAGTAAATGGCATTTTTCTCTCTGAAAAAGAACCAATTCCTTTTCAAGCTGAATTATCAACCAAGTTTGATCATGAAGCAGATGCAGAAGCATTTTTGAAGCATTGCACTCATGCTCAATATGCAGTACGTTCTGTTGAAACAAAACCGGGAAAGAAATCCCCATCACCCCCATTCACAACTTCAACACTACAGCAAGAGGCTAGTAGAAAAATTGGCTTCTCAATAGATCGTACAATGCGGATAGCGCAGATTCTCTATGAGGCAGGACATATCACGTATATGAGAACGGATTCCGTCAATTTGTCCGATGATGCCATTGTTTTATGCGCCGGAGAAATCGAAAAGAGCTTTGGAAAAGAATATGTGCAGACAAGAAAATATCAAAACAAATCAAGCAATGCACAAGAGGCACATGAAGCTATCAGGCCAACAGATTTTTCAGCTACACTTCCCTCTCTTTCCAAAGATGAAGCAAGACTGTATGATCTCATCAGAAAGAGAGCGATCGCATCACAAATGGCTGATGCAATATTGGAAAAGACCACTATTTCAATTGAGATTGATCCAAAGTCCAAGCATATGTTTATTGCTACAGGCGAAGTGATCAAATTCGATGGTTTTTTGGCGGTATATTCCGAATCTCAGGATGAAGAATCAGATCAAGAAGATTCAAAGAGATTACCTGCAATATCACAAGGCGAACATCTACTAAATGAATCCATAAAGGCTGTACAGCGCTATTCCAAGCCACCTGCAAGATACACGGAAGCAAGTCTCGTAAAAAAACTTGAAGAACTCGGAATCGGCAGACCAAGTACATATGCGCCGACAATTTCCACGATTCAGAAACGCAATTATGTAATTAAAGATAATCGAGATGGAAAAAAGAGAGAATATGTTTCATTGACTTTACAATCCGGTGTGATTTCAAAAGAAACATTATCTGAAAATCATGGAGCTGAAAAAGCAAAACTCTTCCCAACCGATATTGGTATGATCGTAAATGATTTCTTGGTTGAGAACTTTGGAAATATCGTTGATTACAATTTCACGGCAAATGTCGAAGAACAATTCGATGAAATCGCAAGAGGAGAATTGGAATGGAATAAAATGCTCGAATCATTTTATACACCATTTCATTCGGAAGTAACCAAGATCATGACCGGACCTCAAAAGCGAGCTTCAAGCGCAAGAGAACTTGGTATTGATCCCAATACAGGATTAACTGTCTATGCAACGCTTACGCGCTTTGGTTCAGCCGTTCAAATCGGTGAAATTGGCGCTGAGATTCCACCAAAATTTGCTAGTCTGAAACAACATCAATCCATTGCTACCATTTCATTGGAAGAGGCATTGGATCTTTTCAAATTGCCACGATCTCTAGGACTCTTTGAAGAAAAAGATGTCAAGGTGGGAATAGGAAGATTTGGTCCTTATATCGTTCATAATTCGGTATTCACTTCTCTAAAACCCGAAGACGATCCCTATACTATTGAACTCGAGAGAGCAATAGAGTTGATCATTCAAAAAAGAGAATTACAAGCATCACGATTAATCAAGGCATTTCCGGAACAGCCTGAAGTGACCATAGTGAATGGTCGTTTTGGACCCTATATCAGCTTTGGCAAAAGCAATGTAAAAATTCCGAAAGGAACAGACCCCAATACTTTGACACTTGAGCAATGCAATACATTCGCCGAAGAACAAGGAAAAACTTTGCAGAAGGTGGCTCCTAAATCAAAAGCAGCTGCAAAGAAAAAGGAAACGAAAAGCACATTGACTACGGAAAAACCAAAAGTCAAAAAAGCAACCACGAAGAAAGCAACTGCAAAAAAAGCTCCTACAAAGAAAACTGTCAAGAAAAACATCGAATGATCATCGCATCATTCGGTTCCAAAATGTTGACTCAATTTTCGGATCTTTGATTCTTTGCATCAATTCATAGCCGGGATACCATTTTCTGAAATATTCAGAACTCATTCTAGCATCTTTTGCAGGATAGACTCTCCCTCCGGCCATTGATACTATATCATCGAATTGATTGAGTACAGTCAAAGTCTCCATTCCACGCATGGGGAAATCCATTGCAAGCGTCAAGCCGGGCATCGGAAATGACAATATACCCTTCGATTGAATCTCACCAAATGATTTCAGCACAACCAAAAAAGAACCCATACGTTTCTTTTTCATCAAACCGAGCATTTCACTAATCACATCTCGAGCATGCTCGAATGGAATCACACATTGATATTGAAGAAATCCTCTTTTCCCATATAATTTATTCCAATCGCTGATTGCATCCAATGGATAAAAAAACGGAGTATAATGCATGATGGATTGCTGTACTTTCTTCAACTGCTTTCGAAAATACAATTCATTGAATACTGCAATAGTGGATCGATTGAGTAGAATTTCAGGTGCATGAATCGGTATTGCAATTGTAGTATCGGGTGCTTCTTCATTGTCAGATTCCGTGAAATTCCCACTCGTGTATAGACCTCTCAGTCTTTGTGAATCTCCTGAGAAACAATCGAACCATGAGACGCTATAATCACATTCTGTTTCTTGCCTTTTTGAGATAGCAAGATATTCCTCAAATCCATGAAATTGTTCAGTCCTCGATTGAATCATACACGATGAAATCGTAATGAGTGAAATCTCAGCCCATGCAATGATACCTGTCAATCCTAATCCACCAATGGTTGCATGAAACATTTCATGATTCTCACGCTCAGAACAAATAAGTATCTCATCTAGATCTGATCGAATCAATCCAAAACTTCGAACATGATTTCCAAATGATCCAGCTTTATGATGATTTTTTCCATGAATATCATTTGCGATCGCTCCACCGACAGTAATGTATTGAGTGCCGGGCGTCACCGGGAGGAAAAATCCCTCAGGAACAATGATGGACAATATCTCTTGAAAAGTTATACCCGCTTCACATATCAATACTCCCCGATTTCTGTCAAATGACATTATTTTATTCAGTCCTGTCATTATCAATAGTGCGCCATCATTATTCAGACATGAATCTCCATAACTTCTTCTCATTCCAATGGGTAAATACGGATAATCAACTGACTGTATAATGTGAGGAAGCTGATCTTGCCATGATATATATTGACAAGATTGAGGATGTGATTCAGGATAATAACCAAATGAATTCATATAGCTTCTTACATTGCAAACCAAATGGTACAGCTGATGAGTATCAACACAATATATGTCATTGGAGTTTTTGCCATGCTTATGATTGGATCATCATGCATTTCACCTCTATGTGCAAGAAGCCACATTTTTAAGAGCCACATGAGAATTGCCGGACATATCATCCACAGATATGATGGATTTTGATAGAGCTTGATTACAGCATCACTATTGATATAGAGTGCAAGAACCAAGATTGCGAGCATTGAGGAAGATAAGCCCGCTGCAAGAAGCATAATGGCGTCTTTTGCGCCATATCCTCTACCGGGCAAGATTTGCACTTCATCTTTTCGAGTAAGTAACTCGGAATATCGTTTTACGAAAGCCAAACTGAGAAAGAAGAACATGGAAAATCCCATGAGCCACTCACTTAACACAACTTGTGCGGTTTGCGCTCCGGCAATCAATCGTAATGTATAAAGCCCCGCAAGTAACATCACATCCATTATCGCAATTTTCTTCCCTGAAATGCTGTAAAAAGTTGTGATGAACAAATAAACAAAAAGTACGTATATCACATTTTGAGGGAGAAGAATGAATGCAGATATCAGTGATGCAGACAAGAAAAAGGCATATAAACCAAAAGCGATAGGAATTGACAGTATCCCTGATGCCAATGGACGATTGTTCTTGCTCGGATGCATTCGATCAGATTGCAAATCAAGTATATCATTCATTATATAGACCGAAGAAGCCAATAAACCAAAGACGAGAAATGTCAGAAATAGCGAAAGAAAGAGCTCAATATGTACTGTATGAGCAAGTAAAGCAGGAATGAATACGAGTGTATTTTTCACCCATTGATATAATCGCATTTCTTTGATTATATCTACAATTCCCGCTGTTCTACCAAAATCGATGATTGTCGCAGTAGAATATGTTTGCACTATATGAGATGTGATTGAAGGACTATTCCCCACATACAGTACCTCAGCAGCAGTATTCCAAATCGGAATATCTGCTTGATCATTTCCGATATAGGCAAAATCTCTTCCCATCGCATGCTCTATAATCGCATTTGCTTTATTCTCCCCTTTCAAATTAATAGGTGAAGTTGAACCCAAACATTCATCAATAATTGGATATGCTTTCTGTACTTCGATTG
>JALRFC010000076.1 GCA_023253875.1 Candidatus Kapaibacterium sp. | reverse complement strand
ATGATGCATGATTATTGTTTCAATCGTGAGGAAAATGCTTTCTTGAATTTCTCAACTTTCGGCTTGATGACGAATGCGCAATAGGGCTGATCGCCATTTTGATTATAGTAATTCTGATGATAGCCCTCTGCAGGATAGAATCTATCAACCTTTTCAAGTGTGGTCACGATTGGATCCGAAAATGCACCGGATTTGTCCAATTCAGATTTATAAAATTCCGCTTCCTTTTTTTGCTCTTCGGAATAATAAAAGATAGCCGAGCGATATTGCGTGCCAACATCATTGCCTTGTCTATTCAACGTTGTGGGATCATGTGTTTGCCAAAACACTTCAAGTAAATCTTTGAATGTCAAGATGCGTGGATCATAGATGATTCTGCAGACTTCTGCATGACCCGTCATGCCCGTGCATACTTCTTTATAGGTTGGGTCTTGTTTCTTCCCACCCATATATCCGCTTTCAACGGAATACACACCATTGAGATCTTGAAATACGGCTTCGACGCACCAAAAACAACCGGCGCCAAATGTGGCGACTGCAGTTGTATCCGTGAATTCTGGTGTAATGCTCATGTCTTCTTTTGAGATGTTTGTTTGTGGAATTTCAGCTTTGCACGAAGCCAAAGAAATCAACAAGAATATCATGCTGTGAATGAATTTCATGCTTTAGCCATTAATGAGTGATCGCAACATCCATGCTGTTTTTTCATGGACTTGTATGCGACTTGTCGCGAGATCCGCAGTCGGCGTATCATGTGCCTTTTCAGCAATTGGAATCAATGCTCTTGCGGTGCGAACAATCGCTTCATTATCCTCAACGAGCAATGCCACCATAGTTTCTGCATCAGGAATATCATCCATTTCAGGGATACATGTCAATTCTTGAAAAGCCTTGAAAGAACCTGGAGCAAAGGCATCCAATGCGCGAATTCTTTCTGCGATTTCATCCACTGCAAGCGCAAGCTCGGTGTATTGCGTTTCGAATAATGTATGAAGGGTAACAAACATGGGACCCGTCACGTTCCAGTGGAAGTTATGTGTTTTGAGATAGACCGAATACGTGTCGGCAAGTAAAGCCGATAAACCTTCCACGATTGCATCTCTATCTTTTTCATTCAAACCCAAATGTTTTGACATGACATATTCCTTTTATCATTATGAAGTTTTTTGTGCTCTTTTATGTTTGATTGCCTCGATGATTGCGGGCAAAATCGAGAGAACAATGATTGCGAGAACAACGAGTGAAAAGTTATTCTTGACAATCTCAATTGTCCCGAAATAATACCCTGCCGTAATCAATGAAACAATCCACATTACTCCGCCTGCAATGCTATAACCGAGAAATGTTGAATATGGCATGGAACCGATGCCTGCGACAAATGGCGCGAATGTTCTGACAATCGGCACAAAGCGAGCGATAACGATTGTTTTGGTGCCATAATCAGTATAGAATGATTGAGTTTTTTCTAGATAGGAAGTTCTAAATATCTTAGAATGTGGATTCGAGAATGCTTTATTTCCAATCGTCCTTCCGAAAGCATAATTCACATTGTCTCCAGCAATCGCCGCAATCAGTAATAATGGTGCGATGATGAGTGGATTCAAGGTACCTCCCGCACAGAGCGCGCCTATTGCGAAGAGGAGCGAATCACCCGGTAGGAATGGAGTGACGACAAGACCGGTTTCACAAAATACAATGAGCGTAAGAATACCATAGATCCATATACCATATTGTATTGACAAATCAGCCAAGTGCTTATCGAGATGCAAGAAGATGTCTATGAAAGATGCAAAATCCATGATAATTTCAGAGTGATTGAAAAATGTCTACCTGTGTAACACCGAATGTGAGAGATGTTACAAGTTTAAGTTCTTTCTGCGTGATTGTTTCGATGAGATCATGCTCGGCCACATAAATTCCTCCTTTGTTCAATGCATGTTTACTGATGATTGCATCGGTCACAGGATTGAGCAATCGCTGTGCATTTGGTGGATCGCAGAATATACAATCCCAAGATATTGGCATCGAAGTCGGATATTTTTCTGAATCAATGCCTTCAAGAAATGCGACCGCATCGGAAACGGCAATGGGTGTTTCTTCTTTGCTCAATCCACAAGCATTCATTGTCTTGCGGATATCTTCAGCCACGAGTGGATTCTTCTCCACGAAGATGCATCGTTTTGCACCTCTGCTGATGGCTTCGAGTCCCAGCGCGCCTGTGCCTGCGCAGAGATCAAGCACTTCCATATTCGGATTTGTGAATTCAATATGATGCGAAATCACATTGAATATGGCTTGTCGCATGCGGTCGGTTGTTGGACGCACTCCATCATGGTTCACCGGACCAATCTTGGCTCCTTTCAAACGACCGCTCGTGATCTGCATGATTATTCGCGCGTGAGTTTTTGATATTTCAAGCGATGTGGTTGATCGGCTGATGTACCGAGTCTCTTATGAAGATCTTCCTCATATTCAGAGTAATTTCCATCATACCAAACAACTTGACTATTACCTTCGAATGCGAGAATATGAGTCGCAATGCGGTCTAGGAACCAACGATCGTGAGAGATTACCACGGCGCATCCGGCAAAATTCAGCAATGCTTCTTCGAGAGCTCGAAGTGTATTGACATCCAAGTCATTGGTCGGCTCATCCAGCAAGAGCACATTTGCACCTTCTTTGAGCATTTTTGCAAGATGCACACGATTGCGTTCTCCGCCGGAAAGTACGCTACATTTCTTCTGTTGATCCGTACCATTGAAATTGAATCTCGACACATAGGCACGTGAATTCATGTCCTTCGCGCCTAATCTGATAAGATCATCACCGCCGGAAATTTCTTCCCAAATGGTTTTATCATTGGAGAGGGGACGATTCTGATCCACATAGCCGAGTTTTACAGTATCGCCGATTGTGATAGTTCCTGAATCGGGTGTTTCTTGTCCTGTAATCATTTTGAACAATGTTGATTTACCCGCTCCATTGGCCCCAATCACGCCGATGATGCCACCGGGAGGGAGATCAAAATTGAGATGTTCAAAGAGCAATTTATCACCAAAACCTTTTGCGATATCATTAGCCACGATGACAGTGGAACCAAGGCGTGGTCCGGGTGGAATATAAATTTCCATATCATCATTACGAGCTTCCTGTTGTTCTTCCACCATGCGCTCATAGGATGCTATACGGGCCTTGCTTTTGGCATGTCTTCCCTTTGGATTCATGCGCACCCATTCCAATTCTTGTTGCATGATTTTTTGTTTCGCAGTGATTTGCTTTTCTTCAACGGCTAGACGCTTTTGTTTTTGATCGAGCCATGAAGAATAATTTCCTTCGAATGGAATGCCTTGACCACGATCGAGTTCCAAGATCCAACCTGCTACATTATCCAAGAAATAGCGATCATGCGTAACGGCGATGACCGTTCCGGGATATTTATGCAAATGCACTTCAAGCCATGCAACGGTTTCAGCATCCAAGTGATTTGTTGGCTCATCGAGGAGCAATACATCAGGTTGTTGCAAGAGTAATCGACATAATGCAACACGTCTTTTTTCTCCTCCGGACAGAAGTGAAATATTGGTATCACCGGGTGGACATCGCAATGCATCCATTGCAAGTTCGAGTCGTGAATCGAGATCCCATGCATTTGCATGATCGATACGCTCCTGCAATTTGGCCTGCTTATTCATGAGCGCATCAAAGTCTGCATCGGGATCCGCGAATTGCAAAGAAATGGCTTCATATTCTTTTAAGAGATTCACCGTTTCCTGTACGCCCTCTTCAACTATTTCTTTGACTGTTTTTTCGGGGTCCATTTCCGGTTCTTGTGAAAGATATCCGAATGTCACATCCTTATTGCTCGTGATTTGACCTAGATAATCTTGATCCAAACCGGCAATGATTTTGAGAAGAGATGATTTACCGGCTCCATTTAAACCAAGCACACCGATTTTTGCGCCATAATAAAAGGAGAGATAAATGTCTTTAAGAACGGTTTTGCTCGGCTTATACACTTTGCTCACACCGATCATCGAGAAAATGATTTTATTGTCAACCATGAATGAAATGCTTCCGCAATGAATGGAAATTGGTCCTCAAAAATACGAATATCCCATTAATCCCATGGTACCCATAGTTCAAACCATGGGCTTATATCACACTACTTCAGTCGTGGTGGGAGGCGTGGAGAGAGTGAGTGGTGCTCGAACCCCTTCCCTTATCTCACGACTTCAGTCGTGGTGTTGCGAGAGAGTGTAGAGCGTGGTCGTCCTAGAGCGTGGAAAGCATCGACACACCAGAGCTTGTGCCGATTCGGGTAGCCCCTGCTTCAATCATTGCCATCGCTTGCTCTATTGTTCGAATTCCGCCTGATGCTTTTATGTGAATTTCAGGAGAGACATGTGTTCTGAGTAATTGTATATCTTCAATGGTTGCTCCGCCCCCGGCAAATCCTGTGGAAGTTTTGATGAAATCTGCTCCGGCATCGGAGACAATTTCACATGCGCTGATTTTTTGTTCTTCAGTGAGTACGGATGTTTCGATTATCGCCTTCACGACGGCACCGGATTGATGTGCGGTATCTGCAACTGAACGAATATCATTCCAGACTATATCTTTATCTCCATCAATGAGCGCGCCGACTTGAATCACCATGTCAATCTCATGTGCTCCATCATGTATTGCCTGCATGGTTTCGGCGATCTTTACACCCGTTCTATGCATGCCATGGGGAAAGCCGATGACTGTGCACACTTTTGTAGAAGACTTATGTAAGATGCTTGAACACATTCCCACATAAAATGGATGCACACATACACTGGCAAATCCAAATTCCAAAGCTTCCGAGCAAAGTAATTCAATATCCTTACGAATAGCAGTATTCTTGAGTAAAGTATGATCTATCATGCGAGCGAATTGTGCCTTTGTGATATTCATGTGTTTATATCCTTGAGTGGATAGAGTGTGATCATACTTGGACTGGCATCACTATGCAAAGGTGCGATACCGAATTGAATGAGATATAAGCCATCTGCCACATCTTCTGGTACATTCAGCATTTCCGTGATCGTTGCATTGCATCTCGTATTCTCGGGATATTGCCAAAATGCATGATGTGCCGATAGCGCACCGCCATCAATCTCCGGATCAATAGATGGTAAATCAGTGAGAAGATGTCGAATGCCCCTTTGAGCAAGAAAAGCCATACCTTCCGGTTCGAATGCAGGCGGATTGTTTCCCGACCACATGGTCTTCGCCGACTTTCGTGTTGATCGAATGATAAGTGCTTCCGGGGTAAAATCATCAAGTGCATTTGCTATTTCTTTTGCGGAGATAGAAATCACTCCTGATTCATTCAATGTGGGTAATATGGTCACGAGCTTGCAGACAAAATGCCAACGCTCGAATACCTGAGAAATAGGGAATTCTGCTTTTGAGATATGCCATACACTTTCGGTATGGGTGCCATTTCCATGAGGCGCCACATGGAGAATCGCGCAATTGACCGAACCACCTTCCATTGTTGAGCCGATGAAATCACCGATATGAAATGGCTTGAATTCGGGATGAGGAAGATGAAATGCATTTGGATTGTCTTCGCCTGATTGCACATGAAATGAGCAATTGATTCCTTCCATGAAATCACATTCCATGATTCTATTATCAATTTCTATGCATGCTCTTAACTTCATGATTATTGGATGAGTCCGATACCGGCCACAATGAATAAAATTACGCCAAGGATAATGCGATACATGATAAATGCACCGGTTGATCTCGTGCGTAAGAATGTCAGCAAAAATGCAATTGCTGCATATCCACTTATTCCTGAAATAATCGTTGCAATCGTAAGTGAAATGATATTCTGATCAGTGAGAAGTGGAAGCACTTTGATCATTTGAAGTAAACCGCTTCCGAGAATTGCGGGAATACTTAACAGAAAAGAAAATCGTGCAGCGGCTTCACGCTCCAAACCCAAAAATAATCCAGCCGTAATGGTAGCTCCAGATCTGGATGTGCCCGGAATCAGAGCCAATGCCTGTGCAAGTCCAATCAGCATTGAGTCCTTGAGTTTGATATCCTCCATGGACTTTACATATGTTGCCATCTTTTCAGCAAGTGCCATGAGAAATGCAATGATAATGAGCATTGCACCTATAAGAAACAAATTCTTCGTGATATCCCCTTCGATGATGTCTTTCAGTACAAGACCAAAAAATACGATTGGTATCGAACCGAACATGATGAGCCAAGCCATGCGAGAATCATGTGATTGATGTTTGACAGGAACTCTATTGCCACTAAGATTCTCTTTGACAAATGATGTGATCATGGAGAGTATATCATATCTGAAATAGATCAATACTGCAACCAATGTTCCGAGTTGCATTACTGCAACTTGGGCAGTCCATTGCTCACCTGATAATACGACACCTAAGATTTTTCCTACAATCGTCAAATGTGCAGTACTGCTCACCGGTAAAAATTCCGTGAGTCCCTGCACTATGCCGAGTAAAATTGCATCAAGTATATCCATGTCAACTATACACCACCACTGCATTTGTTTTATCGGATGCGAGCTTCAAAGCACTTTGTGCATTGCGCAATAGTCCATCAGCTTTATCATATGAACTTGCCTGCGCGAGACCAATCGAGATGGTCACAGTCAATCGTTTTCCATCTATATCAGCAATCGCAGATGCAATGTCTTTACGAACACGCTCGCCCCACATCTGTGATTTATCCAGCGATTGTCCGGGTAGGAGAATCGCAATTGTGGAATCATCAATTTCACCGATGATATCGAAATCCTTCACATTGCCCTTGATTTTCTTGAGTATATGAAGGAGTAATGATTCTTTGAGTCCTTCCGAATCAGCATAAGAATCATATTTATCCATTGTGATCAAAGCCAATGATAATGGATAACCAAATTCTCGAGTTTTTGCTGTTTCTTCTTGTATGCGTTGAATGAATGCAGTCTCATTGAAAATGCCACGCGTTTCATCAAGCAAGGCGGTTGATCTGAACATTTCATGGAATCGCAATTGCTCAATGATCGTACCTGTTTGCTCGGCAAGCATTTGTGCAATCGTGAGATCTTGTTGGGGTATGCTTCCTGACTGATTCTCAATGAACAATGCACCATAATTATGTGATTGTGAGCGAAGAGGAAGTGCGGCAAAGAAACCACCATACATTGGCGATTCACCCGGACTGATACGCATGATGGTTTCATCCATGTCTGACATGATGGTTGATTGTCCGGTCAAAATTGTCTGACCAATCAAGGATAATTCCAATTCAATATGCGAACCGGCCATGTTTTCTGCTTCGGGATTTCGATAATATACCTGAAACACTGTCCATGCACCTTGCTCATAATCAAACATGCCAATACCCATAGTGGTGAAATCCACTACTTCACTTGTTGCTTCCAGCAAAGCTGAACTCAGATCCGCAATGCCATTGCCTGAAGAAGCAATGATGGATCTGAATCTTGTGATGGCATCCAATGCCCGGCTTGATTGTAAGAGATCATATTTGCCTGTATAGCTTTGAACAAGACCCGCAATCAATTTTGTGAAATGTCCTAGGAATCCTACACTCAGCGCATCATATGCATCTTTTTGATCGGAATCGGCAAAGAGTAC
>JALRFC010000075.1 GCA_023253875.1 Candidatus Kapaibacterium sp. | reverse complement strand
CATCAAAACGGGTGCGCAGGCTATTCATCCCGGATATGGTTTTTTATCAGAGAATGCTCTATTCGCGGCAGCAGTTGCTGATGCAGGATTGATATTTATTGGTCCAACACCCGAGGCAATACATGCTCTTGGAGACAAAACAGAGGCTCGAGCATTGGCAATCAAAGCAGATGTTCCCATTTCGCCCGGTTCCGATGGTGCAATTTCAGATCCTGAAGAAATTGCTCGTATTGCTGAAAATATTGGATATCCCGTTTTATTGAAAGCAGCTGCAGGTGGTGGTGGAAAAGGAATGCGATTGATCGAAGAACCAAGTGGACTTTTGGCCGGATTGCAAGCAGCACAAGGAGAGGCACTGGCATCATTTGGTGATGACAGAGTATTCATTGAGAAATTCATCGTATCTCCAAGACATATTGAGATTCAAATCTTGGCTGATCAATATGGGACGATTCTCTATTTCCCGGAAAGAGAATGTTCTGTGCAAAGAAGACATCAAAAAGTTGTTGAAGAATCTCCATCAACTGCCGTAACACCTGAAATCAGAACAAAAATGGGTGAAGCCGCGGCAAGACTTGTGGCAACATCAGGATATACCAATGCAGGTACATTGGAATTTTTGCTTGATGCATTTGGAAATTTCTACTTCATGGAAGTAAATACCCGTTTGCAGGTTGAGCATCCTGTTACCGAAATGGTGACAGGTATTGACTTGGTAGAACAGCAATTACGAATAGCATTCGGTGAACATCTTGCAATTACTCAGGATGATCTTGAACCCAAAGGACATGCAATTGAGTGCCGAATCTGTGCCGAAGATGTGTATAATGATTTTCTGCCGGAAACAGGAATCGCTCACTATGTGGAATTGCCTGAAGGTGAAGGAATTCGCAATGATACTGCATTGTTTGCAGGCTTTGAAGTTTCTGTAAACTATGATTCCATGGTTGCCAAATTGATTTGTCATGGTATAGATAGAAATGATGCAATTGAGAAAACCTTGCATGCACTTTCATCGTATCATTTGGCAGGACTTCGCACGACAATACCATTCTGTCAATTCACATTGAATTCTGATGCTTTCAGATCTGGTGAGTATTCAACTGCTTTCGTATCGAACTTTTGGACAGGTGAAATCCCCAAAGAAGTTCATTCAATGATTCTCAGCGCCGCTGTGTATGCTCATCATGAGTATGAAGAAAGAAGAATGCCGATTTATTGATTATTATGACATCAATGCAGTATTTGCTGCTTGAAGATTGCTTGTCTTCATAATTTCATTTAGACTGTTGGATATCTTATAAATATCTATATCATTGATTGAGTATGTATCTGAAATTACACACTCATGTCTTGTATGATAGGGTGTCCATAAAGCAGTACCGGTATTGTCTTTACAAAACAGACATACTGTCGGTGTTTTCCAGGAAGCAGCAAGATGAACAGCTGATGTATCAGGGGAAATAATGATTGATGCGCACTTAAGCATGGCAGCATATTCATTAAAGGAAGTTGTAAACGGTGCTATTAGGCAATTCGTATGTTCTTGTATGGAGGACAATACTGCATTTTGTGATTCAGGGCCAAACAAGAGTATTTGAGCTTCAAAAGAGCATGCACTTTCATGGATTTCTTTGTACAGTGCGATTGCAAATTCCTTGTTCATAGTTCGACTAGAAATACTCCCCGTCGTATTGATCGCAATAACCGGTCTCTGTAAGTCAATAATGTTCTTTAATGTTTCCCTTGACTTTTCTAAATAGGATTGCTCCAATTGAAACTCACAATCTAAATTACTCACTACTGGATCTATTCCAAAAGCCAAGAGCATTTGTGCAGTTCTTTCGACAATATGCACTTTCAATCTATCTTTTGGAATAATGCAGTGTGTGTATTTCTTTGCATTGCTTTTATATAAACCGACAGTATATGTTGCATTTGATAAGTAACATAGATTCCCTGATGTAATGCTCGGATTATCAAGTGGATCTATGCAAATATCATACTTGTTTTTCCGCATTTGGTAGAGAAGTCGAATCAGACCTAACAGCGTTTTATCATAATACAGAACGGAATTGGCATAGACTAATGCATTCGAACTTAAACTTTTATTGGCTTGCCCAAGAACTATATCAATTGTAGCATGAGGAAATTTTTTTCGAATTTCTCTTATGATTGGGATGGTAACAATCATATCACCGAATTTATCAATCCTCAAGATGAGAATTTTGCATTGAGGAGCAAGCGGGATAGCGTCTTCGATAGAATGAATAATATGATCATGAAACATATTCTTAGAATTATTCAATTTCCTTCTAATGAAATGTTCCAATTTCTTTGCATATCTTTTCATTATTCCTATCTTCCTCCGGATACCGAAATGCGAATATCCAAACCGAATTGATAGCGACTGAATCCAGGGGCTGCAGCACCTTCATTGATGGTGGTTTCATAGCGCATGAAGAGTCTAGCTGTCACTCTCTGTGAAATGCCATATCTCGCAGATGGTTCAAGAATGATCTGTGTATTTCCATCCAAACGTTGACCTTCCTGATCTGCCAATTGCAAGAGATTATATGTGCTTCGAAGTGAACGCTTGAATGTGGCAAGGAAAGCAAATTCAAGTTCATTGTCAAATGTCAAACCAAAGAAAGAAGTCTTGAATCCTCTACGATTATAATTTGCTTGCATGGTCAAATCCGTTATGGATTCACCTTGTATGATGGAAGATGTCGGTTGCAATGAATAATTTGATTTTGTCGTGAAGCGCAAAGATCCCGTGAGCAAACCTTTCAATTTGGATTCATCGAATGTCAATTGCATTCCAAGCAATGGTTCAAAACCGGATTGAATTTGTTGAGATCCCGGTATGATACCATTATCTGTTTTTGTCGTGCTTTCTTGATAGGTGGATTTATAGGCATGTTCCAGAGTCACGCGTTTTGCAAGTCCGGCAAAGATTGGAAGCTTTTCTACTCCATCCCAACGTAATGTCCAGTTCATTGCGGGTAAAATCTTCTGTAATGCATCTGGAAGGAATGCAAAGATGCGTGTCTCAAATCCACGTTCAAATGATTCAGACACCGCATCACGCAATGCTTGATTTTGTCGCAATGTGTCAGTAGGGAATTGTGCAATGATTCCCGGTTTCCGTTCATTATAGAGATCAATCACGCGCTCAATGGAATTATTAAGCGGTGCAAACATCAAGAATTTTGGAAGTGAAAGATAGGTTCGATTATAATTTGAAGTCATCACGATATTGGTGAATCGTGAATTTCCTTCATTGTCAGTAGAATCCAATTGATTTTTATTAAAACCAAAGCCCGATTTCCAATTGATGTCAAGAGTTGCACCCGGCCAAAGTGGACGATTGGTGCGGAATTCCAATTCTGATTTTTGGAAGAAGTTATCTGGTAAAATTGAATTCTTGGGTCTTTTCCCATCAAATGTTTCCACTCGGAAGAAGGGAAATGCACCGGTCGGAATCAATCGAAACCCACCATGAGGTTGAGGTACCAAACCTAATTGATATGCTGCGCTTGGACCAAAATCTCTGGTTTCATCCAATCCAACGGCACTGCGCCAGAAATTGGTCATACCTGTTTCGCCCAATACACCTTGATTGATTGCTGAATTTTCTTGTCTGAAATTCAATGTGAGCGTTTCATAATCAAAAAATATCGTTTTGAAAATTCTTCCGACAGTACCGATAAATCCACTTGATGAGTCAGAACCTTTTTGTGCGGTGATGCCCCACCACTTATCTGTCATGCTCTTCAATCTGAGATTTGAAGTTAGGCGTATTGTATTCTGAAATGAAGCCTGCTTTACAGCATCGCGTACATTTGTATCCTGCTGAAGAGGATTCCTCCAAGTATATGTTGTTGAGAAAGAACCCGTATTATCAAAGAAATTGTGTAAACCGCCGATATCTGGAAAACGAGGTTTGAAATTGATGGTGACAACTTGATTATGATTGGTATTGGTACCGAAATTAAGTAGTCCATTTCCTTCTCCGAGCACTCTTCGGAATAGATCGCTTCCTTCTCTTTGCCGACCATTCTCATCCAATTCGAGTGGAACAAGTGTTGCGCCCGTTGTAAATGAATAATCAAGAATTGGACTTAGCAAACCATTCTCTGAAAATCTCCAAGAGAATTGTGCTTGCCTTGTTGCGGCAAAATCTCGAATAACGGGACTTGGAAATGTCAGAAAGCGAGACTTCTCCGTCGCTCTTGAACGTTGAAATTGCACAGATGTGGAAAAGCTCGTTGGAAGAAAAAATATTTTCCAATCTTTATATGCTCCGATTATCGGGATATCTCCCATCCATGAGATTGGCTTTACAGAGATTGAAGATGGGAATTGGACATTATAATCAGCTTTGAGTCTCCAATTCCATCTGAATCGTTCTTCCGCAACGGGCGAGCGTTCAAATGTTTGTGAATAATCATAGCTCACATTGATTTTATTGATTGTTTCCTTGATCAACCAATGATTGATGGGAAGACCGAGCTTGAACCCCGTGATTGCCCATGAATCTTGCACACGAATGGTTTGCGAACGACGGCGTACGGAATCACTGACTCGATTAGCCTCATTTATATCGCCTTTGGTTCTTGTCAATTCAGCATTATATGCTGCCTGGGCCGCTTGCTCGATACCTACATCATTCTGTGCGGCAAAGATTGGTGTCTCTGCCACTTCGCCATGTGTATAGGAAATGGGAATTCGCATTTCTTTAAGTTCTTTCGGCAATAATTTTTCTAATGTGCCTTGCATTTGCACATTCCAATTCAATGTTTGATTACGATTTCCAAACCGTTCTTCCAATCTGTGGAAATTCGGATTCGTTTGATTATACGTTGCATTGATTGTCCCCAAATCCGCCAATTTGAGTTCTGCAGATCCAATTCCTGCCCAATCAACCGAACTTTCCGGTTCGATGAGTCGTAGTTCATTCACCCACATTGTTGTTGACAAATCTTCCGGGAATGAACCAGATGTTGGATTTGCAATACCGAATCCAATGAATTGAATGCGAGTGAGAATCGGATTCCCCTTGATGACATATTGTGTTTCGACAGGTATCGAAAAACCGGGATCAAATTGCTCGGATGAATCCGTGAAACGAGCGGTAATGTCCTCAGGTATCTGTAATGTGGCTGCTTGTTGTGAGCGTTTTTCTTTGAGTGCAGTCAATTTTGCCACTTCGATTTCTATGTCTCTCCAACCTTGAATGATTGGTCTACGGACCTCATAATAATTCGCGGAATCAAGTCCGAAACGAATATAAGCCTGAGCTTTGGATGCCGCTCCAAATGGTATGAGGGCCGGCATGGAGCCATCTCCATGGAGGAAGAATTTCATTTTCTTATAGTAGAACACATCAAGATTTCGCATGAGGCGAACAGCCATGCGTTCTTGTCCTGATGGAAGATTCTTCACACTGATTGAGAGCGATTGCTCATTTAATCGAACATCTTGCAATGGATCGGGATTATTGATTTGTCTTGGTCTTTGAACACCCGGTGGCAAGGTATATAAATCGGGAAGGCGACTATTCTCTTCGACATTCACGAATTGCACACTCAAGATACTGTCTTCAGGAGTGACATTTGGTTGTAATCCACTATTGCGAATCCATTGGCCTCCTGTGAATTTCCATTCGGCAATATTCACCGTGATTGGTTGACCCTTGAACCAAATACGTATATATTGAAGATTCGCAAATGTTGGATTTCCAACAACTTTGGTTGGTCTTCGAAGTGGAATGCGATAGAAAAACCATTGTTTGTCAGTGGGATTGCTTGCATTGCCGGTACCAATGATTTGAGGATTCCGTCTTGGGTCTCTATCCAAATTGATTTTATAACTATAATAACTATTGTCCAGCATGATGGTCTGGCCATTATTATTATTCAGAATCTCACGATCGGGGAATTGACCCGATTCAGATAATTGAGCATTGTTTTCAAAGTTATTATAAAACTTGAATTGCTCAGGTGTTTGTCTATCTCTACTTGCAGAGAAATCAAAGAAGTAATTATCTCTAGCCGGATCGGTTTCTTGATTCAGAGGAAATGGATAAACTTCATTTGCATTCGCTGAACTTTTCTCTTGTTCATCACTTAAACCATCAATTCCCACATCTTCGCCAATATCAATGATATTGTTTGGGATAGGACTTGCCTTCGTGATGCCATCCTCAGTATTCAATGTATTATTCGGAATGATGTCTTCACTAATCTGTCCTATGTCAACCCACATTTCGGTTTCGGTCTCTTTGATATCCGGACCAAATTGAACCACCATTTCCAGGAAGTCAATATTTTCTGTATCAAAATTGGTATTGAATGTCGAGAATAATCTCTGCATACCACCCCAAACTCTGGGTTGAATATTGGCGAGATATTGATCATGGAACAGTGAATCATACGTTGGATTCAGTTTGTCAATGAATTGAGGATTACGATTGTAAATACCACGTTCTTTTCCTTCGAATCGAATCTTTAAATCATTGATTGTGGTGAGTCGGCCTCTTGTATCACGATTTGGATAGACTTCCAAGAGTGGAGTTGCACCAATGAAATTCTGATACCAAAATGTTTTGGCACGATAGTAATTGCCTGCTTTGGAAATGGGATCATCCCAAAGAGTG
The DNA here is from genome assembly GCA_023253875.1 of Candidatus Kapaibacterium sp. Classification (GTDB taxonomy): domain Bacteria; phylum Bacteroidota; class Ignavibacteria; order Kapaibacteriales; family UBA961; genus UBA961. Next base: position 1,025 of record JALRFC010000075.1, on the reverse strand, counting down.
GGATCTTCAGGTACTGCACAATGCGACCATTGTTGTGGTGTCAGGCCAAGTGAAATACTTCGTTGTGCGCCCTCAAAATCATCAACATAGGCAACTGCGGCACCATTATCTGATGGAATATCAGATGTTCTCTTATTCGGAGTTGGAAGCATCGCAGCAATTTCACCTCGAAGCGTGAGTGAAGATGGTGCCTTAGTATCATAAAATGGCATCGCATCTAGTGCTTTGGTGAGAAAATCCAAATTGAGATTCATATTCCCATCAAAACCAATCATGGTATTTGAAACGGGCTCTTCATTGACGCGCACCCGATCAAAGAGCATTGCTTGATCAAACATCATGAATGTCATACCAACATTTGCTGATCCATTTCTACGTTTGAATGCTTGCATATCAGCTCTTAATCCAACAAGCGTTCTGGTAGCAAGATTGAATAAATCATTTTGCTCATACTCGATGCTGAGATTGGCATTGGGAAGCGAAGCGCGAGGATTTGTAAGCGTCACTTGACCGGTGAAATATTCAACATAATAGTCCACATTCTCTTTGAGCGGTGAGCCATCCAAATTCACGCGAACACTTCCGGGGGAAAGATTGAATGCTCCGAGTGAAATCTTCCCACCACCGGTATTCATCATGCCGGTTGCTTCACCTGTGATGATGAATCGATCTCGATCAGTCGCACGTTTTGCAATCTCCACGATTTCTTTATATACCTGCGTATAACGATAGCGATTGGCCGCCTGAGGAGAACCCACCTTTGCAAAATATCTAACCAGACCTGAATCAAATGGTTCGCGTTCAGGGAAAATAATTTCTCCACGGATTGGATTAAAAAATGGAGATCCTTGCTGTTGATACTGCGCCGGTAATTGTGATGGAGGAGTTGTTGTTCCTCCCATACCACCCATACCGGTATTTCCGGTTTGTTGCATTTGATTTTGCTGATTCTGCTGTTGCGGACTTCCAAGATCGAATAAACCATCGGGTCTGGCGGTCCCATCGGAATTGTTTACGCGGTCAAC
>JALRFC010000074.1 GCA_023253875.1 Candidatus Kapaibacterium sp. | reverse complement strand
GGTTCGTTCTTATGCAGGTGGTGTTTGGGGTGTGAGAGGAATCATTCCCGGTGTTGCTCAAACAGGAACTCCATATACTGCATCATTTAGCTATACTTTACCTGCTTCCTATAAGCCAGAAAATATTACACTAGTTGGTACAGTGCAGAAATATGGAACAGCAACAAATGCCAAGCAAATGCTGAATGCAAATGAAGTTGGTTTGACCAAAGCAATCGTAAAAACAGAGACAACTGTTGAAAAACCTGCGATGCTTGTTGCACAAGGTGCTAATGGTAGCACACAAATCACTGTCAAAAATCTCACAGGAACAGCATCAAATGTTTCTTTGAGCATTGATACCGAAAATTCATTGATGCCAGAAGGTTGGACTGCAAAAGTAGAACCTTCATCTGTTAGCCTTCCTGCAAATGGAACCGCAACTGCAAATGTCACTTTGACTACCGGAAATAATCAAGGTTATGCCATTATTTCAGTTGAAGCAATTCCTGAAGATGATAATGTGATTGGACGCATAAGCAAAGGCAATGTATACAATATGACACCAGGTATGAAATATGCTATTTATGGTGCTCATCCACGCATGAATGATCACTATGGTCAGCCACTCAAAAATCGTGGTGGTGATTTTGCTACAAAAGCAATTGATCTTCCTTTGAATGCCGGCTTTATGGAAATGTATCCTGCAAGTTCATTCGATGCCGCCATCATAGCCGTTCATTATGGATCAAGAGGTGCATTGGGCACAAATCCGGCAATCTTGGCTCAAGTTGGTTCTATGCTTGATGCAGGTAAAAAAGTGTTCATTGCAGGTGGACTCGAAGCATATAATGGTGCGAAGTCCACATCAGCAACAACTACCGAAACAAAGGCATTCTTCAATGATAAATTAGGTGTGAATGTAGTTGCAGATCCGGTTCTTCGTTTGGAAACAAATGCAAATGGTCAGATTACCGGTGTGGTGCCATTCCAATTGACAGGCGTGAAAGATGATCCTATTGGAAATGACATCAATTATCTTGCTAATGATGTTACCAATTTCAATACTGATCCTTTCATTTACTTTACCGATGCACTTTCAGTGAATCCGGATAGCAAATCTGTACCGACTTTGTATATGGATGAAAATCTTGACAATGTTGCCGGAATTCGTTGGCAAAATGGCGAAGGTAAGTTGGTTATGTTTACCTTTGACATGGATGGTATAACAGATGATGAAATGAAGAATACACTCATGAGTAGAGCATATACTTGGCTCTTTGGTTCTGCTTCTTCAGTTGATGAGCAGAATTCTGATCTTTCATTCATGGTTCAACCAAATCCATTTTCAGGTGCAGCAGCCGTACACTTTACAATCAATGATGTACAAGAACAAGCTATTACATTGAATCTCATTGATATGCTCGGTAGAGTTGTTCAAACAAGTGGACCAATCAAGGTTGCTCAAGGCATGAATAGCTATTCTTTACACAATGCAGGGTTGAATCCAGGTGCGTATAGACTCACATTGACAGGTTCAAATGGCGCAATTCGTTCGATTCCGGTAATGATTAATAGATAATCATAACTTGATGATATTCAATGGGATTGCATATGGTTTGCAATCCCATTTTTTTTTATAGTTTGTGCTCGGTCAAAAACAATTTTATCGGAGATGTTATGAATCGTATATGTACCGCAGTCATTTTCATACTTTTTCTTTCTTTTGGAGTGCATACTTCCATCAATGCACAACAACCGATGAAAAGAGTATTGCTTGAACAATATACCGGCGCATGGTGTGGTTGGTGTGTGGATGGCAGTGTTGTGATGGATGAACTTATCAAGGAATTTCCGGATAATGTCATTGGTGTGAAAGTGCATCAAGGCGATGATATGGAAATCGAAAAAGTATTTGATTCACTTAAATCAATGGTTCCTTTTTATCCAAGTGGAAGTATTGATCGCATGGTATTTCCAGGTGAGGCAACAGTAGGAACCGGACGTGATAAATGGCGTGAATATGTGCTTAAACAAATGAGCAAAGGAAGTGACATTGATGTGAAAGTTGTGAATGTTTCCTATGATAAAACCACAAGAATCATGAAAGCAGATGTGGAAGCCACATTCGTGAAATCTATGAGTGGTGATCTTCGTTTGAATCTCATGGTGATTGAAGATGATGTAACTGGAACCGGTAGCGGTTATGATCAAAGTAATTATATCAGTGGCAATGCATCGTTCAAAGGACATCCCTATTATGATTTGCCTGCAAAGATTGAGGGCTATCACCATCGTTCCGTTGTAAGAGCCTATCCTGCCGGTGTTTGGGGAATTAAAAATAGTATTCCTGCTATTACAAGCACAGGTGAGAAATATACAGCATCATTCACCTATACTGTTCCGGAAGAGTTCGATGCCGGCAATATTCTCTTAGTTGGAGCAGTTCAAAAGCATGGTGCAAATGCAAATGCACGTGAGATTTTGAATGCGCATCAAGTCGGACTTGTAAAATCCCCTGCAATCATGGAAACCACTGTTGCGGATCAATTCCAATCTGCAAATCCTGATGGAAACAGCAATTCAAGTATTTCCATCAAGAATAATAATGCCACTCCGGTTCAAGTTTCTTATGAAATTGATGAAGTTGCTTCCATTATCCCGCAAGGTTGGAAGGCAAGTGTATCAAAAGCTCAAGACAATCTCGAACCCGGTGCATCTAGCAATATATCAGTCACACTGAATAGTAATGATGTGCCTGGTTTTGCAAAAATTGTTGTCAATGCAGTTGTTTCCGGTGAAAATGTCTTTACAAAATCTGTAAAAGCGAAAGTATATGCATTGTCACCATCCATCAAGCATGTTGTTTATGGCTCACATCCCAAGATGAATGCTCTATATATGCAAGATCTCGAAGTGAAAAGACCAAAATCAACAGCCATGATTCCGATGGATGCAGATGTTTTAGCCGGCTATCCTCCCCAAACATTTGACATGGCAATCATCGCTGTGGATAATGAAAATGCGGGAATGATTGCAAATAATGCTGAATTCCTCAATAGCATAGGAACAATGTTGCAAAATGGAAAGAAAGTATTCATTGCATCTGAGCAAGAACTTTCATCCATTATGAAATCCAATAATGAATCAATCAAAACACTTCTTGATCAGACTGTAGGGATATCCGTCAAATCCGGTTCTCCGGTTAAGAGATTCGAACAAGACAAAAATTCCGGTGATATTCTCATGGCCTACCCAATACAAATCAAAGGGCAAGCAGGGGATTATATTGGCCGAGATATCAATGTTACCTTAAATGAATACTTTGAAGATCCGGTGCTTACTCCATTTACCCGATTCACTGATGTATTTGCTATCAAACAAGGTAGCAGTGCAATGCCTGTGTTCACATATGATGCAGAACCAACTGATATTGGAGCAATTCGCTGGGAAAATGGAGATGCGCGCTTGGTGATCTTTGGCTTCGGACTTGATGGTTTGAGCAATCAAAACAAAAAGTCTCATATCATGTCAAGAACCTATGATTGGCTTTTACTCGGGGCATCTTCCGTGAATGAACAATCTGAAGCTTCACATAGAATAGTGCCAAATCCTGCTTCCGATATGGCTTTTGTGGAATTCAATGCAGAATATCCCAAAGCTGTTACGATATCGGTAATTGATGCTCTTGGACGAACAATGACTTCATTCATAAAGTCTGATATTTCCACAGGAAAACAGAGTGCGGTCATTTCAATAGGTCAATTCCCAATCGGACAATATCAAATTAAAATAGATGGAGCTTCACAGCAGTCGATCATGATGCCATTGGTCATCATTCGATAAATCAGCCATCTTTCATTCAAGCCGTCATAATCATACTATGACGGCTTTTGTATTTTGGATGAATTCTGTCCTAAAAAAGTGCCCGATGTTTTGTATTTTTGCCAAAACTGAACATCTTAGAATAAACTAGAAAACCGTATGTCACAAGAGATTGCATTTACACAGGAAGAGCTTGCCGAGATTGAAAGGTTGAAAGCTCAATATCCGGAGTCCAAGGCGGCGATCATGCCTGTGCTCTGGATGGCCCAGAAGAAATTTGGGTGGTTGTCCGAAGATGTCATGCGAATGGTCGGTGATGTCATGAATCTTCCTTTTGCACATGTCAAGGGCGTTGCCACTTTCTATACCATGTATTTCAAAAAGCCAATGGGCAAATTTCATGTACAGGTTTGTACCAATGTCTCTTGCATGTTGAGAGGCGGTGAAGAAATTTATCATGAATTATGTGAAAAATATGGCATCGGACATAATGAAAGAACAGACGATGGCAAGATTTCACTTGAAGAAGTAGAGTGCATGGGTGCATGTGGTGGAGCACCGATGATTGCCATCAATGAAGAGTATCATGAAAATGTCACGATGGCTGATGTAGAACGATTGATTGCCGGACTATCATAAGCATGGTTGCAAAGAGCTCACATACATCATTCAACATGGTGCATGTTCTCTCTGTAATGACTCTGTTCTTTATTGTTCAAATCATTGCGAGTGATCTTGCTAACCAATGTACACTCATTCCTGAAAGAGTAGTTGAGGGGAATGAATGGTGGCGTGTCTTGACGCATGCATTTGCAATCGACTCACCTTGGCTTGCCTTCATTGGTTTGCCGATTTACTATTGGTTGGGAAAAGAGACGGAACATTTAACACATGATAGCGTCTTTCCACTTGGCTTTTTGTTTGGAGCCATCGTCACCGGACTAGTCTATGCAGTCATGCCTGTTGAATGTCCACCAATGGGTGCCGGGCTATTTGGAATGCTCTATAGTGCTTCTCTTGCCATGACCATGGTTAGGTCTCCTGCCTTAACTGTTCCTGCATTGGCCAAACTTCGTATCTCCATCATTTCCACGTTGACAATCGGATTTGGATTTGTCTTTTTGGGGATGTCTATGTTTCTTGGTGATATGATGTATATGTATAGTTATTCATTGCAATCCGGTTCAGGCATTTTGATTGGATTATTGACAGGTTTGATTTGGTCCCATATTCGACTGGCAGGCAAGGAAGAGGACATTCAGAAGAAAGAAGTTCCACTGTATATTCCTATTGCAAGTCAGCCGATTCGAAGAGATGAAAAAACATTGATTAATGTGATGGTCGAACAGAGAGAAATAGTTCAAGAAGCACAAATAGTTGAAATAGATTATGATGAATCAATGCTCAATGAAATTTTGGAGAAGATTCATGATCATCAGTATGAAAGTCTGACTGAGGATGAGAGAGCATTCCTGGAACGCTATTCTCGTTCTATGAAATAATAGCATAGAGAGATTGAAGATGTCGATACAAGTAAAAGTCACCATTGGTGGCAAAGAATTCTCTTTGAGAGGCGATGATGAGCAGAAACTTGTCAGAGCTGCCAAAGAGGTTGATGATCAAATTCGTGCTTTGCAAACCGGTATGAAGGATCAATCAACGCAAATGCAGGCCATTGTTGCAGCACTAAATTTAGCTGAACAAAAATTTACTGCTGAAGAAACACTCGAAAAAGAATCCGTATTGCTTGCGACGGAATTGGAGAATATGACAGCATTTCTCCGACAGCAATTGAAAAAATAATGACAAGACAAAACCGCTTCATACTTTTTTGTCACACGTCATAATAAAGAACTTATAAATCAAATCATAGGGAATCAGGCTCTTGATATAAATTACAGGCCTCAACGGGAAACCGTAATCTTCGCATTCCAGTGGATTGCACCATGAAGATTCAGTGGACGTAAAATATATGAAGGATGATACCCACCGTGTGTGAAGAGAGTTCTTTCATCTCGTCTTCGGCAATGTATCTGTAGATACTCCGAAAGTATGAAGCGGCATTTTTTAAAGAACAATCCAAATAGATCGGAAGAGATGCCAAGCATCAAATCCATTTTCCCATGCTTCGGCATGAAAAGATAGATAAAGGTTTAGTATATCATGGATCAAATAAACATCATTGCTCTCAGCATCATTGGATTCGTAGTAGGCTTTGTGCTCGCATACTTTGTGGGTAATAGAGTCGCAAAAACGAAGATCGAAGAAGCTGAAGAAAGAAAAAAACTCATCATTGAAGAAGCAGGCAAAGAAGCATCTGCTCTGAAAAAAGAGAAGCTCCTTGAAGTAAAAGAAGAATGGCACAAGAGCAGACAAGAATTTGAAACAGAAACACAAGACAGACGCAAGCAAATCAAGCAATTGGAACATCAATTGTCACAGCGTGAAGAAGCAATTGAAAACAAACTCGAACTCATAACCAGAAAAGAAAAGAATATTCAACAAGCAGAACAAACCTTTTCCGATAGAGAAGAAGAAGTTCGAAAAAAAGAACAATCATCCAAAGACAAAGCAAAAAAGATTGATTCATTGCTTGAAGAACAAACACTGAGACTTGAACGCATCACTGGAATGTCTAGAGAGGATGCCAAGAAATTCCTCATTGAAAACATGGTGGATGATGCAAAACTTGAATCTGCGCAAATGATCAAGGATATTCGCGATGAAGCCAAAATCAATGCTCATAAAGAAGCACAGAAATTGGTGATTCAAGCTATTCAACGCACTGCATCTGATCATTGCGTGGAAACAACAGTTTCCGTTGTGAATCTGGCAAGCGATGAAATGAAAGGTCGAATCATTGGTCGTGAAGGACGCAATATCCGAGCATTCGAAGCGGCAACAGGAATTGATTTGATCATTGATGATACACCTGAAGCAGTCGTTATTTCCGGCTTCGATCCATTCAGAAGAGAAGTGGCAAGAGTCGCTCTTGAACGCTTGATGTCTGATGGAAGAATTCATCCGGCTCGCATTGAAGAGGTCGTTGACAAAGCACGTAAGGAATTAGAAGAAGAAATCATTCGCGTTGGTGAATCCGCACTCATGGAACTCAATATTCCGAATATGCATCCTGAATTGATCAGACATATCGGTAAGATGAAATATCGCTCAAGTTATGGACAGAATCTCCTCCATCACTCCATCGAAGTAGGGTATCTCTGTGGTGTGATGGCAGTGGAATTAGGACTCGATGTCCATAAAGCAAAAAGAGCGGGTCTGCTTCATGATGTGGGTAAATGCGTTGATCGTAATATTGAAGGACCACATGCTTTGCTTGGTTTCGACTTGGCAAAGAAGTATAAAGAAGATCCGATTGTTTGCAATGCCATCGGTGCTCACCATGAAGACATTGAAATGGAAAGTGCGATCGCGGTCATCGTGCAAGCTGCCGACAGTATCAGTGGTGCTCGTCCGGGCGCACGTCGTGAATCAGTTGAAAATTATGTAAAGCGTTTGGAAAAACTTGAAGAATTGGCAACTGCATTCGATGGTGTGACAAAAACGTATGCAATTCAAGCTGGTCGTGAAGTTCGTGTAATCGTTGAACCCGAAAGAGTTGATGATTTGAGAGCAGATCAAATCGCACATGATCTTGCGGCACAGATTGAGAATGACATGGAATATCCCGGTCAAATCAAAGTTGTGGTCATCAGAGAAAGACGCAGTATGTCCATCGCAAAATAATATTCACCAAATCACATAAAATAACATGGCACATTCATATATCATTTCAGCACAAAGAACGCCGATAGGTGCTTTTCTTGGCTCGCTTTCAGGATTCAGCGCTCCACAATTGGGCGCAATTGCAATCAAATCTGCTCTGGAA
>JALRFC010000073.1 GCA_023253875.1 Candidatus Kapaibacterium sp. | reverse complement strand
CACTTGTCTGCCTTTGGTTCTTTTTGCGCCTTGATCAATCTGCCTGTAAGGTCATCTTCAGCCCAACGGGTCATTACAACAACAATTGTTCCTCCAGGTTGCAAACGCTGTCTGGGTCCTGATACATACCAATCATAACTTTTTTCCCAGATTCAGCAAGGAAAATCCAGATAATCAATGATTGAATACCAGTCATTAAAAAGGAAAGTCCCCAAACACCGAATATATCAGCACATTGAGCAATAATGGGAATATTCACATTCATATATCCAATGGATAACCACGGATAGGAAGCATCCGTAAGTGAATGCAACCATTCATAACCAACATAGAAAAGTGGAAATGTAAAAACCATAGCAATGTTGCGTAGTCGTTTTCGCACAAAGTAATACGCAACAAATGGAAGCATCAGAAAAAATGGATGACCAAATTGCAATGCTATGCCCGCTATCATTAAAAATGGATCGCTTTCTTTTTGCCAACTTCCAACCCACCAATTGGCAATCCCTTGATAGAGAAAATAGGTGATATATAGCAAAAGTATAAGTCGGGGTTTGTGTTCATGCAATAATTGTTCAATCACTAATAGCAATGGCAATAATGCTATAAAACCCAATAGTCCCAACTGAAATGGAGGGAATGCACATCCAAGCAATAAACCTGAGAGTATTGCATACAAAAAAGTTCTTGCTTTCGTATGTGGCAATAATCGCTGAATCTTGAAATATGACGAGAGGTATACAGACATTACTTCTTGAGTTTAGCGATTATTGTTTCGCCACCACGAGTTCTTTGATCTTTATGTATAAGTATTTCTGCATCCAATGGTACAATGATATCCATCCGAGATCCAAATTTCATCATACCGATTTGCTCACCTGTTTGTAATGTATCCCCTTGATTGACTGTACATACAATGCGGCGAGCCAATACTCCGGTAATCTGTTTGAAAAATACTTTTCCAAAAGCATTTTGTACACCGATTCTACTTTGCTCATTCAGTTCAGATGCTTTGGGATGCCATGCGACCATATAATCACCTTGCATATATCTGTAGAATGCTACCGTACCACTAACAGGTGATCGATTGACATGTACATCCAAAGGAGAAAGAAAAATGCTGATTTGACGGGCTTTCCCTTTAAAGAATTCTGACTCCTCCATTTCAATGATCTCCACAACCTTTCCATCAGCAGGTGCAATGATGAGTGAGTGATCTTCTAAAGCATGAGTAGGAATAGTTCTTTGAGGATCTCTAAAAAACCACAATGTAAAGAGGATAACAAATATTCCAAGAATTGCCGATACCCAAGCCCAAGCGGATTGCAAGACAAATCCTGATAAGAGAATCAACGAAAATCCTATAATGAGCATTGGGATTGCATTATCATATCCATATTTGGTTAGCATATCAATTTCCAATTAAAGTAGTCGCACGAACTGCCTCAATCATGCGATGATAAAACATGAAATGTTGTATTGATTCGAGAGATGTCATAAAAGCATCAGAGTAGTGGAAATATACCGTACCCGTTCTAGCATCTGCATCACTGCCTAAAGTTGATGAAATCATCTCATCAGATTTCGGCAAATCATCGGCCGCAAATAGAGTTGTTAATTCGATTGGATCCGGCATATCTTCATCTTTGCATGCCCAAAACATAAGTGGCAAAGGTGCAGTTTGAATATCAGACCATTCTTCTATAATATCAAGTGTTCCCTGTCCTCTCGACGAATGATTCCAAGCCATAAATCCATCATATTGTACATTCAAATCTGTATTGATATCTATAATTGATGGATCAATGATGATGTCAGGAAACAGATCAAATTTCTCTGATAGACACAAAGCACCGATTCTGAAGAGAAAGACATCTTCTTGAATTGCCAAGGTTTGAAGTTGTTCCTTTCCAGGTATACAGTGAATGGATGCCAGATTTGCGAACCCCTCTGCAGACAAAGCAGTGGAAGGAATGATTCGCAATTCTGAGGGACTTTTAGCAAAATTCAAAGGATCAATCAGTGCAATATCGGCAGTACCTTGATAAAGACTTTGAGCACATTGGACTTCCGACATGACTTTCAGGATATATCCCCTTTCCTTACAAACAGACTCAGTATTTGCGGTAATTGAAGAATAAGCAGGATTATTGGGTATCGCTATAGTTAAGGGCATGAAATTCAAAGTGAGAATATGACATTTGCTTCAAAACATGGAATTCATGGCAAATTTACATAAAAAATCATGCTATTCTTGGCTATTTAAGGGATTTCATCCTCTTTTTCCACCAGTGTATCAAATCATGGCTTGTATGATTGATGATTTCTTAAATTTGTTTGATTTTTGACCAACAATCACTCATTTCACCATGTCAATATTCATTCCTGAACATATACAAAAGCTATCTCCATATACTCCCGGCACTTCCATCAAAACCGTTAGAGAAAAGCATGGAATCTCGGATATTGTCAAATTGGCTTCCAATGAAAATCCTTTGGGAGCATCTCCATTGGCTGTAGAAGCATTAAAAAATATCATAGCTGATGATGTATCTGTATATCCCGATGGAGGAGTTTCGCTTGGTACTGCCTTAGCAGAAAAATTTTCCGTCCAGCCTGAAGAAGTCATTACCTATAATGGATCAGATGCGCTTTTACATCTCATGATGCGATGCTTTACCGTTCCGGGAGATACCATAGTATCGAGTCATGGGACATTTGTTGGGTACTATGTAGCTACTTCCATTGCTAATCTCAACTGCGTCTCAGTTCCATTAACGTCGGACTATCGGTTTGACATTGAAGGAATCATCAAAGCCATTGATGAAACAACAAGGATTGTCTATATCGCCAATGCAAATAATCCAACCGGTACCTATATCAATCAAGCTGAGTTTGAACAACTTCTCAATGCGGTTCCGGATACAGTATTATTGATCATGGATGAAGCATATTTCGAGTATACAGAGATTTTGGCAGAAGATTATCCAAATAGTCTTTTGCACAGAAGACCAAATATGATCACACTTCGAACATTTTCAAAGGCTTATGGTCTCGCTTCGCTAAGAGTTGGATATGCCATTGGTCCTGCGGATCTCATTCAAGTCATGGCGAAATCTAAATTGACCTTTGACCCAGGAACATTGTCTCAAATTGCTGCAATTGCAGCTTTAGATGATCATGCATTTGTGCAATCAACCATAGAACTCAATAAAAGAGGTCTTGATCTCTTCCAATCTTCATTCAAAAGTCAAGGGTGGACCATTTCTCCATCAGTTGCAAATTTCTCGATGATAGATTGTGGTAGCGAACAAAAGGCTATTGACTTAACATATGAATTGGAAAAAAGAGGAATCATCGTAAGAAGACTTCCCGGATTCAAGTTGCCACATTGTGTGAGAATCAGCACAGGCACTGATGAAGCCAATCATAGAGTCATTGAGATCATGTCTGAACTTTCCCAGTATTTTGCTTCATCATTTTCGTAATTTTACCGAATCATAATTATCGGATAAGCATTCATGGAAACAATGTCGGCTGTATCATCACAAACAGCAATCACCGATTTTCTACCGATTAATGGAACTGATTTTATCGAGTTTTATGTCGGAAATGCAAAACAAGCTTCATACTTTTATCGCACAGCATTCGGATTTCAACTCATTGCATATGCAGGTCCTGAAACGGGAGTACGTGACAGAGCAAGCTATGTATTACAACAAGGCAAAATTCGATTGATCTTAACGACACCGATGCATCCAGGCAATGAGATAAGCGCACATATTGAGAAACATGGGGATGGTGTAAAAGTTCTTGCCCTTTGGGTAGATGACGCAGAAAAATCATGGCAAGAAACTACTTCACGTGGAGCGAAAAGTCATACTGAACCAACAATTCACAAAGATGAGTATGGTGAAGTAAAAATTGCATCCATTCACACCTATGGCGATACCATTCACACTTTTGTTGAAAGGAAAAACTACTCAGGAATTTTTTTGCCGGGCTATATTGCAATAGATGATGGCTATACAACTGAAGATGTCGGATTATTATATGTAGATCATTGTGTTGGTAATGTTGAACTCGGGAAAATGGATGAATGGGTGAAATTCTATGAAGATGTCATGGGCTTCAAACTGTTACTGACATTCGATGATCAAGACATTTCAACTGAATACAGCGCATTAATGAGTAAAGTTGTTTCCAATGGAAATGGCTATATCAAATTCCCTATAAATGAACCTGCCGAAGGAAAAAAGGCAAAGTCTCAGATAGATGAATATTTGGAATTTTATCATGGACCGGGTGTACAACATATAGCCGTAGCAACCCATGATATCATAGCTACTGTCTCTGCATTGAAATCCAGAGGAGTACAATTCCTTAGAGTTCCGGACACATATTATGATGACTTGCTAGAAAGAGTTGGTGCTATTGATGAAGATATTGCACCACTCAGAGAGCTTGGCATTTTGGTTGATCGAGATGAAGAAGGATATCTTCTTCAACTCTTCACAAAACCCGTTGAAGATAGGCCTACTTTATTTTTTGAAATTATTCAAAGAAAAGGCGCGACATCATTTGGCAAAGGAAATTTCAAAGCATTATTTGAATCCATAGAAAGAGAGCAAGCATTGAGAGGAAATCTTTAATTCAGAAGATTTCTCATTTACCCATACATATTGTTTCATTAGGAAGTACTATGTCTTCTCAAACAAATCCACCGAGTTATCACGAAATACCATTTTTTCAATCGGTGAACACCTATTTTGACAAAGCAGCTGCTTTGCTTGATCATTCGCAAGGATTACTCGATCAAATTCGAGCTTGCAATGCAGTGTATCAGATTCAATTCCCTGTTCGAGTAAAAGGAGAGATTCAAGTTATTTCTGCTTGGAGAGCTGAGCACAGTCATCATAAACTTCCATGTAAAGGTGGAATCCGCTATAGTGAGGATGTCAATCAAGATGAGGTTATTGCATTATCGGCATTGATGACCTATAAATGTGCTGTTGTGAATGTTCCTTTTGGTGGTGGAAAGGGTGGGATTAAAATCAACCCAAAACAATATACAGAAGAAGAATTGGAAAGAATCACCCGTCGTTATACAGTTGAGCTTATTCATAAGAATTTCATTGGTCCAGCAGTTGATGTTCCTGCTCCTGATTATGGAACCGGCATGCGCGAAATGTCTTGGATTGCAGATACATATCAAACCATAAAATTCGATGATGTCAATGCTCTCGGTTGCGTAACCGGAAAACCAATTGCTCAAGGCGGTGTGAATGGTAGAACAGAAGCAACCGGTCGAGGTGTGTTTTTTGGCGTGAGAGAAGCAGTCAATGATGTTGAATTGATGAATTCACTGGGTTTGAATACAGGATTGGGCGATAAAACAGTTATCGTACAAGGATTTGGTAATGTAGGATTCTATGCTGCAAAATTCATTCAAGAAGGTGGAGCAACAATCACCGGTATCATTGAATGGGATGGCGCTGTCTATAATTCTGATGGTATTGATGTTCTTGCTTTGAAAGCACATCATGCTCAAACAGGTTCAATCAGAAATTTTCCAGGTGCCCAAACAATTGATGCAGGAAATACCGTTTTAGAATATCCATGCGATATTCTCGTACCTGCAGCTCTTGAATCCCAAATTACTGATTGGAATGCAGATAGAATTCAAGCAAAAATTATCGCTGAAGGTGCGAATGGTCCTATAGCAGCATCAGCAGAGCCAACACTTCTTGCAAAGAATATTCTTGTGATACCGGACATGTTCATCAATGCCGGTGGTGTGGTTGTTTCCTATTTTGAATGGTTAAAGAATCTTTCTCATGTACGTTTTGGTCGTTTGGACAAACGTTATGAAGAAAATTCCAAAAAAGGGCTTATTTCCACAATTGAAAATCTAACAGGTAAATCATTGAGTGCTGCTGAAAAATCCATGCTTGTTCAAGGTCCAAATGAAGTTGACCTCGTCAATTCAGGCTTGGAAGATTCAATGATTGGTTCCTATCATGAAATCATGGAAGTATGGAGAAATAAAGCAAATGTGAAAGATATGCGTACAGCTGCATTTATTTCCGCGATTGACAAAATTGCTGCTTCATATAATCAAATGGGCATTTTTCCATAAATTGCCCCATAATTAGCGTTAAGCCTGTATGATTATTCATGCAGGCTTTTTTATTATGGTTTGATAATATCAAATAAAAACAAAGAAAGTGTTGTTAAACCAATGTATTGTCTTATTTTCGAACAGGTTTTGGTGTTGATGTGCGCCACATTCTTGAGATCACTCGTATAATTGTTTGTTTGTCGATCTCGCTAATCACTACACATCCACAGAAGGTTTGTTATGAATATTTATGTAGGCAATTTGCCGTACAACATGGGATCCGAAGATCTTCGTTCCCTCTTCGAAAGCTACGGCAATGTCACAGGTGCCTTTGTCATTACAGACAAAATTTCAGGTCGCTCACGCGGTTTCGGTTTTGTTGAAATGGATAGTGATGATGAAGCAAGAGGCGCCATCGAATCAACCAATGGCAAAGAGTTCAGCGGACGTACATTGGTAGTTAATGAAGCTCGTCCACGTGAAGAGCAATCTCGCGGTCCACGTCGTGATTTCCGTGGTGGTGATCGTCGGTCAGATCGATACGAATAAGAGATATACATCCCAAGAATCGATACAGACAGCTTAAAAGAACCCTCGACTTTCATTTTAGTCGAGGGTTCTGTATTTTTGCCCTGCACTTTTTGAGACTTTGATGGATTCTGCACAAAAAAAAGGAATTGGTTTTCAATCATTCCTTATAGATGTATTTTTTTCGTGGTACATATTAATTACGATTGATAGAATCATTGTACCAGCATTGACACCCTATCTACCCATTCAAGGATTTTCAGTACAAATAGCATATCTCATTCTTGCAATGACTGTTGCAGGTATCCTTCGTGCATTAAAACAATCCCCCGGACATGCCATAGTTTCTGATTCTTCTGTTTCAATGCCTATCATTGGAAAACATATATTGTGGATTGCATTCAGTTCTTCAATCATTGCAGGTTGGATTATTACAGATATTTCTCCGATTGACTTTTTCTCTGCTAAAGGACTCGAATCTGCTTCTAATATCTTTACCGCTCTCATCACTCCTGAACTCAGCATCTTTGATATTGCACTAAAAGCATTGATAGAGACAGTCTATATAGCATTGACAGCAACTGTTATAGCGCTTCCACCCTCTTTCTTACTGAGTTTTTTAAGTGCTAGAACACTTATGAAAGGAAATACACTTTCCTTTGCGATCTATACTATAGTTCGATTCATAACCAATTTCGCGAGATCTATTGAACCACTTATTTGGGCAATTATTTTTTCCGTATGGGTTGGCATCGGACCTTTCGCCGGGATGCTCGCGCTCATGATACATACAGTTGCATCACTCACTAAGCAGTATTCAGAACAGATTGAAGATATTGATAATGGACCTATTGAAGCAATAGAAGCAACCGGCGCTCATCCTTTGCAAGTGATTAGCTTTGCAATTATTCCTCAAATAGTCATCCCTTTTTTAAGTTTTACAATTTATCGTTGGGATATCAATGTAAGAATGGCAACAATCATAGGTTTGGTTGGAGGCGGAGGAATTGGCACAATGCTCATGCAATATCAAGGACTTGCCCAATGGCAT
>JALRFC010000072.1 GCA_023253875.1 Candidatus Kapaibacterium sp. | reverse complement strand
GAATATTCCTCCCGAACAGAACTTGATCGTCAAGACCGCGCATCTCATGCGTGAATATTATGGCATACAACAAGGTGCGATCATCCATTTGGATAAAGTCATACCCAGTGGAGCCGGACTAGGTGGCGGAAGTTCCGATGCCGCAAGTACATTCAAGGGATTGGCTGCGCTATGGAATATCGAAGCTGATATTCCGACATTAACAATGCTCGGGCTGAAGCTTGGTAGTGATATTCCCTATTTCTTTCATGATTCACCTTGCATTGTTGAAGGGAAAGGCGAAATCATCAGACCACTTACATGTAATTTCCAAGGGTGGATACTATTCGTATTTCCCGGAATACATATTAATACAGGTTGGGCATATTCACTCATAGAGGAATACTCCGATCCCAAAGTGAACTTGGATCATGTAATCAATAGTGATTCCATAAATCTGAAACATACATATTTACGAAATGACTTTGAACAAGTCATATTTAGAATTCATACCAAGCTTTTTGAGATTAAAGAGCAACTTCAACTCTATGGATCAGACCTTGCAATGATGAGTGGAAGCGGTTCCACCATATATGGCATATTTTCAGAGAGAGATACAGCATTGAAAGCACAAGATACTTTTGGTGATTTCAGCACATTGTTGATACCCTTGTCCATAAAGCATCATCACAATGGGAATACTCAATCATGAATATTCTTCTTGTAAGTGCTGAATTAGCACCATTTGCAAAAGTTGGGGGACTTGCAGATATATCAAGTGCATTACCAATCGGTTGGAGTAGATTAGGGCATCATCCCATTATTGTTTTACCCAAGTATCGAGGAATAGAAGAACGATACACCATTACCAAGACCGATATAACTATTCAATGTACTGTATTCGATACCGAACACTCATTTCCGGTTTGGAAGTCCACATTGCCTGGCGAACACATTCCTGTATATTTCATAGAAGCCGATGATTTATATGATAGGCCTGGCATTTATGGCAATCCGGATGGGTATGAAGATAATGATGAGCGATTCTACATTGTATGTAAATGTGCATTTGAATTGATGATTAAGCTCAATGTGAAAGTGGACATCATATCAGCTCATGATTATCATACAGCTTTATTGTTACCTCTTCTACATGAGACATATTCAATTCATCCATTATTTGCAAAAAGCAAAGGAGTCCTTACGATTCACAATGCACAGTATCAAGGATGGTATGATCTACAGAGGGTAATGGACATGACCAAGTGGCAACAAGAATCATATATGTGGAAAGGTGGATTCAATGCACTAAAAACCGGAATTGATCATGCTGATTTGATTATTGCAGTAAGCCCAAGTTATGCACAAGAAATTCTCACAAAGGAATTTGGAGAAGGTCTTGAATCTGTGTATTCACAATATTCACACAAACTCATTGGCATTTTGAATGGCGTGGATTATGCTTTTTGGAGTCCGGAACATGACATGCATATCAATCATCATTTTTCAATAGATGATCTGTCAAATAAGCTGATGGGCAAAAACCAAGTCATTGATGAATATTTCCCAACATCAACTATAGAGAAGTCTCTACCTCTATTAGGAATAGTCTCGCGCTTTACAGACCAAAAAGGCTTTGATCTCTTACATGGAGTCATTGAAGAATATATTCAGGAAGAGAAATGTCGATTGATAGTGCTCGGTTCCGGAGATGAAACCTATCAATCATTCTTTAGGGATTTGCAGAGTCATTTTCCAAAGTTGATTTCCTATTCACAAGGATATGATGAATCTTTGGCACATCATATCCTCGCTTATTCGGATTTCTTTTTGCTTCCTTCTCGATTCGAACCATGTGGTCTCACGCAATTATATGCATTACGCTATGGTACGATTCCCATAGTTCGCTCCATCGGAGGACTAAAAGACTCAGTTCAAGCATATGATTTCAATTCCCAGCAAGGCGACGGAATCATTTTTCAGGACTTTACACATGAAGCATTGAAAACAGCATTGATGAATGCTTTTTCGCTTTATGAGCAAACACATCATTTGCATTGTATCAGACATAATGCGATGCTGGCTGATTTTTCCATAGAAAACACTGCCAAAGAGTATATCAATCAGTTCACACAACTCTTACAATAATATCAAGCTTTAACTCCCCTCTTACTCGATTGACCTTTTTGTTGAGAAGGTTTTTGAGTTATCTGTTTAGATCTCCGTGTTGTTGATTTTTTGACTACTTCTTTTTTTTCACTCTGTACAATCTTTGCATCGGATCGAGTGATTGTCCATTTTCTAAATGCATATGATAATGCTTGTTCTATATGCTCCACGGGAATGACTTTCAATCCTTTCAAAATATGAGGATTGACTTCCTGAATATCTTTGGCATTACCCTCCGGAATCAGAACCGTTTTTATTCCTAATCGCTTGGCGGCAAGTAATTTTTCATTTAATCCGCCAATTGGGAGAATCATTCCTCGAAGCGTGATTTCACCGGTCATGGCTATATCACCTCGCACTGGCTTACCTGTTGCTGCTGAGATTAAAGCAATGGTCATTGTTATTCCTGCGGATGGTCCATCTTTTGGAATGGCTCCCTCTGGAACATGGATATGAATCTCTTTACCTTTATTAAAATCACCAGCAATGGATAGTGATTCAGTGTGTGATCTTATATATGATAGTGCAGCTTGCGCTGATTCTTTCATCACATCACCAAGTTTACCTGTTAGAGTTAATTTTTCACTTCCAGGCATGATGCTGACTTCGACAGGTAAAGTATCACCGCCAACACTAGTCCAGGCCAAACCGGTGGCTATGCCGACTTTATCTGTCAAATTAGCATCAGAGTCCTTGAACTTTGGTGTGCGTAAATATGATTCAATATCTTCATCAGTAATTGCAAAACCTTTCCGATCATTCTTCTCACCTTGGCCAACAATCGAGCGAGCTATCTTTCTCAGAACAGAAGCAATTTCTCTTTCCAAATTTCGCACGCCCGACTCTCTTGTATACTCTCGTATGATTTTCAGAAGAGCTTTATCAGAGAATTTGATATTGTATTGTTTAAGGGCATATTCTTCAAGCAATTGTGGCAGAATATGTTTTTTTGCGATTTGCACTTTTTCAAAGTCTAGATAGCTTTGTAAGTCGATGACTTCCATCCTATCAAGCAATGGAGCCGGAATATTGTATTTGACATTAGCCGTTGTAATGAATAACACTTTAGACAAATCATAGTCTAATTCAAGATAATGATCATTAAATGTATTGTTTTGTTCCGGATCCAATACCTCAAGTAATGCTGCAGATGGATCACCTCTGAAGTCCATAGACATTTTATCCACTTCATCTAATAGAATGACAGGATTCATCGTACCAGCTTTCTTCATGGCAGCAATGATTTTTCCGGGCATTGCACCAATATAGGTTCTGCGATGTCCACGAATTTCTGCTTCATCTCTAATTCCACCGAGTGAAATACGAACGAATGAGCGACCCAATGCTCTGGCTATAGAGCGCGCTAAAGACGTTTTTCCGACACCCGGAGGACCCGACAAACAAAGAATCTGCCCTTTTGCTGTGCCTGCCATGCGTAAAATGGAAATAAATTCCAGTATTCTCTCTTTTGGCTTTTCCATATCATAATGATCTTCATTCAAGATCTTTGACACATGCTCCAAGTCAGTGCAATCATCCGTAACTTTGCTCCAAGGGAGCGCTATGACTGTTTCGAGATATGTTCGTAAGACAGAATATTCAGGTGACATTGACATTGTTTTTTTAAACTTATCAAACTCTTCCATTACTCTGGTCTTAACTTCTTCAGGCATTCCGCTTTCTTCGATTCCCTTCAGCAGAGTCAGCATTTCGGGCGTTAACTCCTCATCGCCATCCAATTCTTTCTGCAATGCTCTGATTTGTTCCTGGATATAGTATTTACGTTGCGTTTTTTGAATTGAATCTGCAACCTTGGTATCTAATTCCTCCTCCAATTTCAATACTTCTATTTCATCTTTCAGTATTGTAAGCAATTGTTTGTATTGCATGATCAGCGATGTTTGCTGTAATATCTCCTGTTTAGCATGCACATTCTTATCAATGTTAGCAGCAGCATAATAAAGCTTTCTGATTGGGTCTTCAATATTATCAAAAGCAGATTGTATCTCAGGAGGGAGATGCTTATTCGTGGAAACATAGGAAGCGAAAGCCTCTTGTGTTCGACGAATATATGCCTCTAGTTCAGCATCTACTATTGTACTTTCATAGCGAAGAATAGAGATTTTCGCTTCCAAGCATTCAGGATTCTGTATTGCTTCATCTATTTTTCCATGAAAAACCCCTTCTACCAACACTTTCAAAAGATTATTTGGAAGTCGAATCACTTGGAGAATCTTACATATTGTGCCATATTCATAGACATCATTCAGAGCCGGCTCATCAATACCTGCCTGAATTTGAGTTACTACAAAGATGAATTTATCTTTTTCCAATGCTTGAGAAACTGCCTTTAGGGAGGAAGTTCTGCCAATCAAAATCGGAAAAATCATATTTGGAAAAATAATCATATCCCGAAGAGGCAAAACCGTGAGTTGTTCGGGTACTGTTTGAGTTGAATCTAGTTCGGAACCTGATGTAATCGAATTGAGTAATTCTTCATTTGTTGACATATCGCGGGGATTTCCATCGTTATTTGGGTAATAAAGGGCAAAAATGACGATAGTTGGTCATAATCATTTTATGTAATTTAGGAATATGCAATCACTTTTTGCCGAACATATATTGAATTTACTATTCAGTCCTACGCTTTTGACTGTCATGGCAGGTTGTGTATTGATAGCGATACAAACCTCAGCCATTGGTACATTCACCGTACTTCGGAAGCAGGCATTGACTGGTGATGCCATCGCACATGCCATACTTCCGGGACTATGTATGGCATTTTTCTTCGTCGAAGAAAAATCTAATCTTATGTTCATGATTGGAGCCGGAATAACTGGATGGATCGGTCTCTATAGTATTCAGTGGCTATATTCACATACCAAATTGAAACAAGATGCAGCTACTGGTATAGTTCTTTCCGTGTTTTTTGGAATTGGCATACTCTTGATGACATTCATTCAGCAATCAAGTAATGGTCAGCAATCGGGATTAGATGGATTCTTATTGGGAAAAGCTACAGCAATGCTTCCAAAGGATGTATTCTATCTAATGATAACGACTTCGATTATCATGATCGGCATCCATGTACTTAAGAAGGAATTCATCGTTTTAATCTTTGACTACGATTTTGCAAAGATGAATGGCATGCCTGTTCGATTGCTTACCATCACCATGAATGCAATGCTAATAACCAGTATCATAACTGGAATTATAGCAACAGGAGCCATTTTGATTGGTTCAATACTTATCATTCCCTATGCAATTGGAAAATTTTGGAAAGATCAATTTGACGGGATTTATCGTATTGCAATTCTGTCCGCCATTCTTTCTGCAATCTTTGGAATTCTCATCACTGTCTTTGTTCCGAATATTCCCACAGGTGCAATGATCGTATTGGTGCTTTCCACTTTATTCGGCATTTCTGCTTTGTTTGCTCCTCAAAAAGGTATGATTGGCAGACTTCTTAGGAATAGAGCTTTTCATACTCAAACAATGGAAGACAATATCCTCAAATATGCATATCATTATGTCGAGCAACATGATATTGATTCTCATACTCAATTACCTACTCAATCCCTTGTACCTTTTACACATATTCAGAAGCATGTTCCACATTTCAAACCGTTTTGTGCCTCATTGAAATCCCATGGATTTATCCAAGCTTCCTCAATGCCGGACCATCTTTGTTTAACAAAAGAAGGGTTGAGAAGAGGAATGAATATTACCAGATTACATCGGCTTTGGGAAGCGTATCTTCTGCATGCAGCAAAATTTGACATAGATCATGTCCATGATGATGCAGAAAGCATAGAACACATACTCACACCTGAATTGGAACAGAAAATCAGAGAATTACTTGGCGATCCCGGTATTGACCCTCATGGCGAGAATATTCCACCCTCTTTCATTCATTGACCACATGTTATCTACTCTGTTACGTTCCTTGAAAGTATTGTTCATAACATTAGGTTATGCAATCGGTTATCGCATTCGATACTTATTCAATAGAGATATTTCATTTCAACAAGCCGCACATGATTGGGCACATAGCATTGTGAAACATGCCGATATAACTATCGACATTATTGGAAAAGAATATCTCACTGAAAAAGCTGTATATATCGTTAATCATAGAAGTAGTGCGGATATTTATGTGCTTCTAGACTTCATGCCAAAAGAGTCGGTATTTGTCTATAAACATGAATTATTAAATCACCCTTTGATTGGCATCGCTTTACGAATGTCCCCCTATATTCCAGTAGATAGAAGTTCCGTAAAAGCCTCTGCAATGTCACTTCTGAAAGCTAAATCAACTTTGCAATCAGGACAATCCATTATCATTTTTCCAGAAGGTACATGGTCATATCCACCGCATGATATTTTACCTTTTAAACAAGGATCTCTTCTTATGGCCAATAAAGCAGGAGTTCCAATCATTCCAATTGCAATGGTTGGTACCGAAACAATTACTAGACCTGATGGATTATGGATTTATTCCGGAAAAGTTACAGTGCATATCGGCCCTCCACATCTTCCTGACTCGCATGGAAAAGATCAAGCTGAATATATGCGGAATATCATGCAAGAATTAATGAATGGCATTCAATAGAGCGGATAAAGCAAATACGGCTCTCTTTTTCCTTCATATTCAGATTTCCCCTTCATTAATGCTGTACGTATCTCATCATCGGATGCATTATTCAATAGTGCATCAACCAATACATCATTACTCATGATTTTTCTGAACATTGACTTCGGTTCATCCTTAACAAATTGTGGAGTGAATTGATCCGGGAAAAAATGTCTCAAGGCCAATAACAATTCAATGCCTGCAGAAAATGGTTTATCATCAGGCATTCCATCAGTAAACAACATTATTCCTTTACAATCTTTATTGGGGTATTTTCCCGTAGGAATTCGATATACACCAATACCTGATTTCACTCCATAGAGTAGGAGATTATCATTCACATACTCCAAAAACACTGTTGGATCGATATCAGGTGAAGCACAATATTGAAAAGGGAATGTCGTACCAATACCAATGCCCGCAGAGCCAATTTCACCAATAGGACCAGTGATTGCAGCTCCTCTAATGGCTGAGACATTTGGAATATTGGGTGATGTTGGTACAAAATTCAATCCTGTATCTTCCCATCTCATTGACCGTTTCCAATGCTTCATTTTGAGGACTTGTACATCTACTTGGGTTGGTTTACCATTTCTTTTTGGTAAGAGTTGTTCCCCATTTACATATAATGCGAATTCGCCAATTGTGAGACCATGTATATATGGAATGGGTACAATACCAACGAATGAAAGGAGATTTGTATCTGCTATTGAGCCATCTATGAGCATTCCTCCCAAGGGATTTGGTCTATCAAGTATCAATAATTGCTTTCCATACTCTGCACAGGCATCCATCACATTATAGAGCGTTGATATATATGTATATGACCGAATACCGATATCTTGAATATCAACCACAACTATATCACATGATTCAAGCATACTTTTGGTAGGTCTTCGATACTTGCCATATAGGGAATAGACAGGAACATCAAATAGTGTCTCATTCCCAACATCTTGTCCTGCTGGTGCAGTTGCATAAAAGCCATGCTCCGGGGTTAATATGCTGACAAGTGTGCATTCTTGTTGTTTCGCAAATATTTCTGCAGTGATTGTTAGATCTCCGGTTCGACCCG
>JALRFC010000071.1 GCA_023253875.1 Candidatus Kapaibacterium sp. | reverse complement strand
TGTGAAGAGCTCCATGAGTTCGCGAGCATAATTTTCATTGATTTGTGTAGTATTAACCGTTTTCTGATTTCGGATGCCATCAAGATATATCAGCATCGCAGGATCTATGGTGATTTCTTCAATCAGTGTTTTGAAATTCCCAAGACAATGCTTTCGTAATACTGTTTGTTGATTGAACATCCACTCTGCAACTTGTACCACATCCAATTCGGAAGTGAGTATGCCGGTCCAAAACAAGACCATTTTCTCTTGCAAGTTCATACCCGACACGGAAAGTGTTTTTGCATACCATCGAGATAGCATTTCTCTTCGGACGAGTATTTGATTCTGAAAATCTGGTTCTGACAATCCTGGAATTCCACTACCAGAAGGGACCGGCCGAATCTGTGGTTCTTGATTACACCAAGGTTCAATTTCAGTTGTGGAAATAGTAGAAGGTTGAAATATTCGATCAAGCATTGCATTCAAACCCAATTGTATTGCTTGTCGAATCTCTTTGTCTGTGGGACCAATCATCGTTCTTCGTAGAAGATGAGCTGCACGTGTATAATCCCACGGTTGATCCGGGCTCGGAATATATGGCTCTAAACCTGCTGTAGTTCTTGTGAGATGAAGCGGATGCAAGTCTTGCTTTGGAGCAATGATAGTGCCTGAATCTGAATTATTCAGGGTGAAAAAGTCTCTTCTTTTCATGAGTAGTGCTCAGTTAGAGATTGGACATCATGATAGTCTTAACACAGGACTACTGAATAAGTTACGAAGAAATCAGAAGATGATGCTGATGAGAATCGTAATGATTAATCCGGCCATAATGGGAATGGCTGTTCTTTTCACAATTTCTAGTGGAGAAACGCCAATAAGAGCAGAAGCAAAGATCATGACAGCAGCAGCGGGCGACATTGTCCTACCAAATGCAGAACCCAAAGCACTGATGGCTCCAAGATCAACTGCATGATTGATATCAATTGCACTCATTGTAGGCAATACTCCATTGGAAAATGCCACGCTAGGTGCTGTACCTGAGCCGGAAATCACGGCCATTCCCCAAACAGATAAAGAGCCGAGTACATGTGCATAAGGACCCGAATTGATGATGAAAGCGATGATGGACTGCATGAATCCAATTGCTTCCAAACCGGCAATGAAACAATTTGCAGTAATGATGAGAGATATCACATTCGCATATCCATAACCAAGTCCTGAAAAGAATTCATTCGTGAGTTGAGTGATCTTTTTGAAATTCAACAATATCAATAGAAATGCATAGAATACCATCACATGAGCCACCGGCGGTCCTTGAGGATAAAACTCAAGAAGTGGGGCAAAGAGGGGATTACCGGGTCTGACAAATAACAATGTCAATATTGGCAATGGCGGCATGATTGCCCGAAGTAAAGTAGGCTTGAATTCATCATTGACTTCTTCAGTATAGGTTAGATCTTGTTTGGGTGGTCTCAAATAAGAAATCAAAACGAATATGGCCACAGCAATTGAAAAGGCCAAGATTTCATATTGTGCAAGTGAAGCCATCACTTGATTGAGTGGTGCTCCTGTACCTACCTGTATCGAAACTACTTCGGGTTCGCCTGGATTGAATAAATCTCCACCACCCGATGCACCAAGTACAAGTGCCGCGCCTGCAATCAATGGGTGGAATCCGGCTCCGGTAAGAATTGGTACGAGGATTGGTCCAACTGCAGCAGCAGCTGCTGTTTGACTTGGTATGGCAATATTCGTGAGAAAACCAACAATGCAACTCCCTGGGAGGAGAAACCATGAAATCTTTTTGAGAGGAGAAATGATATAATGCACCATTGCATGATCGCAGCCGGTTATGCGTAGTAGAAATGCATAGCCCATGGATGCACAAATGGGAGCAATGGTTTTGCCCTCGCCCATTGACTCTTGAAATTCATTGAAGATGGAAATGACATCGCCGGCAATAATACCAAGCAATAGTCCTGAGATAAACAAAACGAAGCGCACATCCATGCCTTTCAGCAGAGCATAGCCTGCCAGTACAATGATGAGCGCTCCGCAGAATTCAATCATATGTATTAGTCCGTGAGATGAGCTTCTTTAATCAATGCAATTGGTTTTTTGATTGCTATCTTACGCCCCTTGAGTTCAATCAATTCCGACTTTTTGAAATCTGCCAATAATCTAATGACGCTTTCAGTTGCTGTTCCCACAATATTTGCAATTTCTTCTCTTGTGAGCGAAACATTGATTGTCTCACCATCTTCCTCTGTTCCAAATGTCTCCAATAAGATGAGCAATGTCTCAGCGAGGCGCTCTCTGACTGTTTTCTGAGCCAATTCCATCACACGTTCCTCGGCATTGTTCAATTCATTTGCCAGAATTTCCATCATTTTCATGGCTAATTTTGGATTATGTTGAATTGTTTCAAAAAACAATTCACGAGGTATCACGCAGATATGACAATCATCCAATGCAACTGCTGAAGCGGAATAGGTGCCACCTGTGATGAGGGCCTTATACCCCAATATGTCGCCTTCCTTGGCAAAACGAACGATATGCTCTCGACCTTCCTGTCCATCTCTCGAAAGTTTGATCTTACCTTTGTGAATGCAGAATATACCGGATGGATATTTGCCTTCCTGAAAGATATAATCACCATCTTTGACAAAAACACATGCTTTGGAATTGGAGAATTTCTCCAAGTCCGCTATATATAAATCGGAGAATGCCGACAAATGGAGCGATGAGCACTGACTACATTGCGGTGCTTCTTTCACATTCAGCTGAAGCATGTTCCCCTCCTCAAAAGAACAAATTCACTGATGCTCGTGGTCAGATTAGGTATCTACAACCATGAGGGCTAATAAGCCGGTTAGTTGAATCTAAAATAGCATGTTTGCAGAAAAAACAATGCGACATCAAAACTAAATATAGTAGATCAATGATTTTGAGTTCATTGTCAATTATCGCATTTTCGAGACCATTCTTCCATTCATTATAGTTGACATTCCATGTTAGATTCAATAGTTGGCTATTTACAAGGTCTTCCTCTAGAGGGTATCATTTTGGCTGCTTTCTTATTGACTCTCATTGAAAATATCTTCCCACCATCTCCTAGTGATGTATTATTAGTTTTTATTGGCTCTATCATCAATAGTGATTTCATTGTCTATATGATAGTATTATTCTCAGCGACTGCTGGAAGTACTGCAGGCTTTTTCATCATGTTCATGATTGGATCTAAAATGGGACATGTCTTCACAGATCGCCCTTCTTTTTTATTCATGAAAAGAACCACCATTTTGAAGGCAGAGGAGTGGTTTCGGAAATATGGTACAGCGCTCATCATTGCAAATAGATTTTTGTCAGGTACACGTGCCGTGATTTCATTTGTTGCCGGAGCATCAGAAGTGAAGGTCTTTTCTGCAATTGTACTTTCAGCTTTAAGTGCATTGATTTGGAATGCGATATTGCTCTATGCCGGGAATCTATTGGGAGAACATTGGCGTGATATAGCAGCTTATCTTGAAGCATATGGTAGGGCCATCACGCCAATATTATTGATCGTCATTTTGGGAATTACAGGGTTTTGGTGGATGAGAGTCAAGAAGAAAAAACATTCGCATCATCCATGAAGCCAAAATT
Organism: Candidatus Kapaibacterium sp.; assembly: GCA_023253875.1. Lineage (GTDB taxonomy): Bacteria > Bacteroidota > Ignavibacteria > Kapaibacteriales > UBA961 > UBA961. The sequence goes on along the minus strand of JALRFC010000071.1, from coordinate 4,260 downwards.
CCAATAATTGTTCTTGATCATGGGTAATTGAGTCTCGAACGTTCAAAGAATACTGTATTGCAGGTTGTAATGTAATGGAAGTGGTATATATCTTTCCATCACAATTGGCAATGATTTCTGCATCTTGAGTCAAACCATTGGATTGTAAACTTTGCAAGAGCATATTTCTATTGGAAATGCGCTTCCCATTTACTGCGATGATTTCATCATCAATACCTATTCCTCCTCTATCAGCAGGGGAGTTTTTCTCTACTTCTTTTACAATAACTTTACCTTGCTCTTCATTGACAGCGCAACCAAAAAAGATGGATTGTTTTTTGGGGTGAAATGGTCTGAAGTCGCCATACCATTCTTGTTTGATCGCAATTGGTTCTTCTTTCCATTCGAGTCCAATGCGAGAAAATATCTCTTGATATGGCAATTCATCGGTGCCATTGAGCCATTGGGTGAATACACTTCGAATAGAAACACCACATTCTTCTTCAATGCACTGAATAATCTCATCTTCTGTGAATCCTTTTGTTCCATCCTGCTTATATGATTTCCACATCGTTCTTAATGCATGATCAAGTTTTGACTTTCCATTTGATTGCGTAATGATGAGTAAATCAAGTAATAATGCGACAATTCCGCCTTTTGTATAATATGATGGAAATTGATTGTGCTGATCCGGACTCATGGAATAGAGTTTTGTCCAAGCAAGGAATGAACTATCCTTGAGTGACATGGAGAATCTTCCCGGGACTCTGGCTAGTTTACCCAAATGGGACTGAGCCAGTACAGACAGATATTCCTCTTTTGAGTAAAATCCACAGCGATAGGATAATAAATCATCATAATATGAAGTGAATCCTTCAGCAAGCCATAACATATGGGTATAATTTTCTTCTTGATAATTGAAAGGACCGAGTTCAATTGGTCTAATCCGTTTCACATTCCACGTATGGAAGAATTCATGTACAAGGAGGGCCATCATTCCCTGTGCGGAAGTCTTGTCCAAAAATGCAGATGGCTCAACAGCGCTGACATTGCAACGCAAATGTTCGAGTCCACCGCGCAGACCTTCACCAATGAGTAAAAAGAAAACATATCGATCATAGGGTAAATCTCCCCAGAATGCATATTCGACTTCTACAGCTCTCTTGATCTCACCTTTCAGCCATTCCATATCAATGCTTTCTTGGGTAATCACTGCTAACTCATGAAGTGCACCGGCCACTTCAAATGTCATGCATACGTGATTTCCTATCTCAATTGGCGAGTCTATGAGAATATGATAATTCAATGCACCATACAGTACTGTATTGTCTGACATTTGTTCATGAATAGGAGAGAGTGCAGTCGTGATTGTATTCCACTTTTCATTCTTTTGAATTGAAACATGATGTATTTCTTCCATTCTATTTTCAACATACATCAAGCAAGCAACAGGCATGATGAATGCATGATTGCGATTGACATGAGAAGTTCGAACGCCTCTATCATTTGCATAGTACTCATAGCTCACTATGATGTCTGATTTCTCAGGATTGTGAATTTCAATTGCACTTTTGGTCATCCACTTCCATGTAAGAGGTCTTCCTTGCATATCGTGAATACGAACATCATGTTGATGTGCATTCATGTCTCTTACTTTATAACTTCCGGGAATCCAGACAGGACTTTTGATAATTGTTATTTCATCTCTATTTTGTGTGATGATCATCTTGATTGAAATGCAATGTCTGCTTGCATGTTCGAAAGACAATTCATACTTGATATGAGCTGTGGTATTCAACAGTTGGATATCTGTTTGTTCTATGATGAATGGTGTATTCATAAGATATACTCTACTATTTGGTCAAAAAAAAGGACGCCCCCAATCGAGAACGCCCTTGATTTTCTGAAATGAGAATTATTCCATTTCTTCTTTGATTTCTACTTGCCACTGTTTGTACAATGCACGCCAAGCTTTTTTATTCGGTTGATCCTCTTTATTGATTGGACTACCGGGAGGAACAACTTTATAGTCATCGGGTACGATATATGGCTCAATCGGTTCTTCGGCTGATTTCAGCAATTTGCCGATTTCGCGATCATCCAATCTTCTCCATGAACCGGGATGAAAGTTCTTTACGGTAAGATGACCAATGGCTGAACGTTCAAAAGACAATGTTTCAAGTCCATACTCTTTGAGTGCTGTACGAATATCGGTTGGTGTTGAAGTACGAACGTCGAAGCGTAACCAGCAATTTCTAGTATTGACTTTCTCAAGCTCCACTTGAACCAATTCTTCGGTTTGTGTTCTGACAAAATCTGTGATTCGCTCCACCTCTTCCAAAGATTGCAATGGTCTATGCACTTTGATGCGATACGTCTTTGCAATATTCTGTAATTCAGCTCCATAAGAGCGTTTGCATGCAATGTCATTCGTATAAATGATCATTCCACTTGAGGCAATTTCCATACAGCCTAATGGAGCAAACCAACCAAATTTGTTTTTCATCAGGCGATATATTGTTGGAACCGACATTTCATTCGATCCGGAGAAATGTCTGCCTTTGTGTACGGCGATATACATTCTCTCTAGATTTTGATTGACAGGTATTCCATTGATTTCAAACATGTCTCGATTTATACGAACACGTGCATTTGGATTGGTAACGATTTCACCATTGACGGATACCAATCCTTCGCGAATCGCTCTCAAACATATTCTTGGTGAGCCATAATCGCATTTTGAAATTGCTTTGACCAATGTAATCGGTCTATTCATTGGATTACGATAATAATCACCACCTCCGCCGCCACGATAGTCTTGCTGATAGCGATTGTCACCATAATTACGTGAACGCATTACTCTCTGTTCGCCATATCCACCACGATCATCGAATTGTCTTGGTCTTCTTTCATAATTGTCATAACCACCACCGGCAGGACGACTATACTGTGGGCGATCTCCATATTCACGACGAGGTCTAAAATCCGATCTTTGTTCATAAGAGCGACGATTATCAAAACCGCCTCCTCCACGATTGTCAAAACCGGCACTACCGCGATTATCGAAACCACCGGAATTACGATTGTCGAATCCGCCACCGCCGCCACGATTTTCATAACCGCCGCCACGATTCTCATAACCACCTGAACGACCATATTGGGGACGATCACCATATTCACGACGAGGTCTGTAGTCTTGTCTATAGCCACCTGATCCACCCTCCGGTGTACGACCATATCGAGGCTGAAAGTCACGATTCTGTCTATCACCGCCATAATTATTCGGGCGATAATTGTCTTGTGATCTATACGGTTTTTGTTGAAAATCCCTTCTTTCATAACGATTGTCGCCATAAGAAGGTCTGCGATAGTCGGAACGATCTTGATACTCTGATCGGGCAACATATTGACTTCTTCCTGCATTGCCGGCCGGTCTCTCTTCATCGGAAGATCTACCATATGAACGATACGGTGTTCTTGGTTTTCGCTCCCTTTCTTGATTTCCAAATCCTGAGGCATCTTGGCCTATGGATGCATCATTCCCATCATAGGAATACTTGGGTTGTTGTGATTCGGAATTCTCATTGAAAGAATTATCATCCGAATCGGGTGTTGGATAACTCATACTACTCTCACTTTGCCACTTGGCAATAAATCGCGCTATCCCTGGCGCATGTGAAAAATAATGCAGTTGGCTTTCTGCATCCCACGATGTGTCATTGCGTGTGAATAGGAGGATACGACCCATTCATCTCTTCCGCAAAGACAATGTCTATACTAAAATTGTTTCTTTACTTCTGCACATTCATCGAAAAAATGAGCGAATGTTTCTTTTTGATGCATGTGGCATCAAATGAAAGAACAATGATCTGAGTTGTTTCAGTTTCCAGAGTATATATTCTCTCATTGACATTGCTCTTCTTGATGTCAAATCTGGATTAATGCCTAAAGATTGTATTTTCTTGAGTGCATCTAATTCCCAAACGCCTTTAATCACAGTATTATATGCTGGAATCAATTCCTGATTCGAGGCAAAAAATAAAGGAAAGGCATCAGTTCTTTCTGTTCCAATTTCTTCAAAATCCCATGCGGATTCACCGGATTTCAGAATACGCTGTAATGTTTCACTTCTCCATACCGAAAATACCACAGAAGATCGATAGACAGATCCGGGAGAAATCGCACTGATATGAGTATCAATCAGAATATCTCCTTTTGGTGTTGGGTTCAATCGAAGATAATTCCATTGTTCATGGATGCATCGTTCAATCAAATAATGTA
>JALRFC010000070.1 GCA_023253875.1 Candidatus Kapaibacterium sp. | reverse complement strand
TGATCAAGAGCATGTTGACATACAATATGGAATCAACATTCATTCCATTCGAAAGGATGAATATTTTGAGATTGAAACATCAAAGGGTACATTCTATTCTACTTCACTTGTAATCGCTTCCGGTGGTTTATCCATACCCAGTTTAGGAGCTTCGAATATTGGGTATACTATTGCAAAACAATTTGGGCATTCACTTATCGATACCAGACCCGCGCTTGTCCCTTTGACTGTTGAGAATACATTATTCCCTTGTTCTCAATTAGCAGGTGTTTCATTCGAAGTGGAAGTTGCGACTGAGAATAGTCCGATCTTCAAGGAATCTATGCTATTTACTCATAAAGGAATAAGTGGACCCGCAATCCTGCAGATATCTTCCTATGCACATAAAGATCAAACATTCACCATCAATGCATTACCCGGTTTTGATCCAATTCAACTCTCAGATGTTTCAAGAAAAAGTGATTGGAAAACAGTGTTAGGACATATATTACCAAAACGATTCTCTGAACTGTGGACCCATATTCATCAACAATATGAAGTGTTTGGGCATTATAGTGAGCGTTCCATAGCACAGTTCATAGGTGAATTACAAGATTGGCATTTTTCCTATTCAGGAACAGAAGGCTATGCAAAAGCAGAGGTCACTGCAGGCGGAGTCAATACCAAAGAGCTTTCTTCAAAAACCATGATGTCTTCACTGCAGCCCAATCTGTATTTCATTGGCGAAGTGGTTGATGTTACTGGTCACTTGGGCGGATACAATTTTCAATGGGCATGGTCATCTGCTCATGCTGCATCAGAATCAATCATAGGAAATCATGGCTAAGAATCTATTTTCTGCTCATGGACTTTCAAAATCATATCATGAGAAAGTGTTATTTACATCCATTGCTCTTGGAATAATGGAGGGTGAAAGAATCGGTATCATTGGGAAAAATGGTGTAGGGAAAAGTTCATTATTACAAATCATAGCAGGAATTCAGGAAGCTGATGATGGCATAGTCACTCGAGCCAAAGATGTACACATTGTGTATTTACCTCAGCTTCCGGTCTTTGAAACCAATGAATCTTGTCTGGATGCAGTGATGTCCGGAAAACCAGACATCGTTTCTTTATTGGAAGAGCATCGTGTGCTTTGTGAGCAACAAGAATCAGGTGTTAATCATTCTCTTGGGGATGAGATTCATGAATTGTCGGTTCGTATTGATTTGCTCAATGGTTGGACTTTGGACAATCAAGCCAAAACATTGTTGATGAAACTAGGCATTTCAGATATTCACTCATTAGTTCATACTCTTTCAGGTGGTCAAAAAAAACGTGTTGCTTTGGCCAAAGCATTATTATCAGAACCTGATTTATTGATTCTCGATGAACCAACGAATCACTTGGATGCCGATTCCGTTCAATGGTTGCAAGATCATTTAAGTGATTATTCAAAAGCTATGTTACTTGTCACCCATGATCGCTACTTTTTGGATGCCGTTTCTACGAAAATCATTGAATTGGATAATCAATCGCTCTTTACCTATGAAGGTAATTTTGAATATTTTTTGATGCGTAAAGAACAGAGAATGGCCATTGAGGAATCCACCGCAGAACATGAACGCAATACCTTGAGAAGAGAACTTGCATGGCTTCAAAAAGGAGCAAAGGCAAGAAGAACAAAGCAGAAGAGTCGTATTGATTGGATTTCCAAAATGCAGGAAAAACCGGAGCAAGTGGAAATCCGATCCATAAAAATTGAGATTGGCAATAAATTCCTTGGTGGGAAACTCATTGATGCAGTAGATATTTCAAAATCAATCAATGGACGATCCTTATTCAAAGAGTTCACCTATAGAGCTGCACCGGGTGATAGAATCGGCATCATAGGTCCAAATGGTGCAGGAAAATCTACATTATTGAATGTATTGAGCGGACGCATTCCTACAGATTCCGGTTATGTGAGCATCGGAGATACTGTCAGCATTGGTTATTTCGATCAAGAGGTTAAAACAGTAAACGAACAATTGACTGTCATCGGGAATCTTAGAGAAATTGCTGAATATATAGATACCGGTATCGGTAAAGATCGCTTTATCACTGCAAAAGAATTATTGGATAGATTTCAATTTCCCGGTAAACAACATCATTCTTTTGTTCACACCCTTTCAGGTGGCGAGAAACGCCGTCTTGCCATGCTTATGACACTCATGGGAAATCCAAATGTGCTCATGTTTGATGAACCAACAAATGATTTTGATATTGCAACACTTGCTTCACTAGAAGAATATCTCGAATATTTTAAAGGCGTATTACTTATCGTCTCTCATGATCGATCTTTTCTGGACCGTACCGTCAATCGCATTTTTTCTTTCGAACAGGATATCATCAAAGAGTATCCAGGAAACTATTCGGCATATCTTGAGAAAATTGAACAAAGAAAACCTGAACAGACTCAATCAAGTATCACAAAGTCCAAAGATCCTATCATTCATGAGAAAACAGCTAAAAAGAAAGGTCTATCCTTCAATGAAAAAAGGGAATTTGACACCTTGGAATCTACTATTTCTCAAAAAGAAGAACAATTATTATCCATAGCTGACGAATTGTCCCAAACACCACCTGATCTATTCAAAAAGTTTGAGGAATTGTCACTTTTGCATGCTCAAATCGAACAAGAATTGGAGCAATCTATGGAGCGTTGGATGGAACTTTCTGAGAAATCCAATTCAATCTAATTGAGAACTCCGTATTTTGCGCGGACTTAAGACAGAGTAGCGACATGTTGAAAGAATTACTCAAACCTGACATACAAGATCTCATAGCCACCAGAAATTGGCAGGCATTACGAGAGGTATTATCTTCTTGGTCGGCTCCCGAAATAGCAGATCTTTTATTGGATCTTGAATCGGGTGATAGAGTATTGCTCTTCAAATCTCTAGACAGAGAACAATCCTCTGAATTGTTTTCTTATATGGAAACAGATGATCAAGATGCACTATTGGAAGTGTTAACAAATCATGAAACAAGAGAATTGCTCTCAGCTTTGACGCCTGATGATAGAACTACACTCCTAGAAGAGCTTCCAGCCGAAATGACGCAAAGACTTCTTTCTTTATTAAGTCCGGATGATTTGAAAGAAGCTCGTTTTCTACTTGGATATCCTGAGCAGAGTATTGGACGTTTGATGACAGTTGATTTTCTTGCAGTGAGAGCCGAATGGTCTGTTGCTGAAGGATTGTCTTATATCCGAACACATGGTAAGAAAAGTGAGTCAATCAATCGAATTTATATCACCGATTCCAGGGGCTGTCTTCAGGATGATATTCCTTTACGGTCATTTATATTCGGTGAACCTGATGCAAAGATTTCTTCATTGATGGACGGATCCGTTGTATCACTTTCTGCATTTGAAGATCAAGAAGAAGCCGTACTAATGATGGAGAAATATGATATCTCCGAATTACCGGTTATTGATTCAGCGGGAGTACTCATTGGTATCGTTACATTTGATGATGTCATGGATATTCAGGAAGAAGAGGCAACAGAAGACTTTCAAAAATTTGGGGGTATGGAAGCGCTCGAAAAGCCATATGATGCAACAGCTCTTATCTCAATGGTGAAAAAACGTGCAGGATGGCTGATTCTCTTATTTCTCGGAGAGATGCTTACGGCTACCGCACTTGGTTATTTCGAACAAGAATTAGATAAAGCGGTCATCTTATCTCTTTTTCTTCCTCTTATTATTTCAAGCGGTGGAAATTCAGGTTCTCAAGCTGCAACGCTCATTGTTCGTGCTTTGTCCATCAATGAGATAAGTTTGAAAGATTGGTGGTTTGTATTGCAAAGGGAATTTTTATCCGGCTTATTACTCGGATTCATCCTTGGTTGCATTGGCTTTCTGCGAATTGTCTTGTGGTCAAGCGCAACAGGGATCTATGGAGAACATTCCATTGAAATAGGTCTGACCATCGGAACATCATTGATCGGAGTTGTGATGTGGGGCACACTCAGTGGGTCCATGCTACCACTTCTCATGAAAAAACTAGGATTTGATCCGGCCACATCTTCTGCACCTTTTGTTGCAACTTTGGTTGATGTGACCGGAATCATCATCTATTTTTCTGCTGCTCTTTGGTTTCTGCGCGGGACTCTTTTATAAGCCATGTGCTTTTGTGCATATGGTTCTTTATACTCATGTCTGGGGGATTCTTGACAGGTTGGAGAACAGGAACACATGGTCTTCTCTACGCAATCAGGGCATTGAAAATGTTGTCTATGACAATCAAAATTGGCACAGTTCACATACCAATCGGTTGGAGTTCCACATATCACACAGTTTGAAACCAAATGTGCTGTTTCTGTATGATTCACAGGAACGGAAACTCTTTCATCGAATACATAACACATCCCTTCGAATTTCTCGCCTTTCACTTCGGGATCTTTTCCATAGTGTACGATACCACCATGTAATTGATAGACATCTTTGAATCCTTCTTGCAGAAGAAATGCAGAAAACTTTTCGCAACGTATTCCACCCGTACAATAAGTAAGTACTTTTTTATCTTTCAAGTCTGTTAGGTGCTCCCTTACCCATGCCGGAAAATCTTTGAATGAATCAACCGGTGGACGTATAGCACCTTCGAAATGTCCCAAATCCCATTCATAATCAGTACGACCGTCAATGATCACCACATCGGGATCATCCATTAAAGCTCTCCATTCTTTGGGTTCCAAATATGTACCGGTTCTTTCAAGTGGATTTACATCTTGTTCTAATCGAAATGTCACCAATTCTTTCTTTGGACGAACAAACATTTTTCTAAAGACATGATCTTCTTCTTCATCAATTTTAAACCATAAATCAGAGAATCGTGGATCCTCATGCATGATACGCATATATTCTGTAGTTGCTTCAATGGTTCCTGATACGGTACCATTAATTCCTTCATGTGCAAAGAGAATTCTCCCTTTGAGACCCAGAGAATGACATAATTCAAGATGTGAAGCGCTTTCTGCTATTGGATCTTCGATAGGTACATACTTATAATAGAGTAGTACACGATAGGGTAAAGGTGCTGAGTTTGACATGTTACTAAATGGTGATTTGTAGAAGAAATTATGTTAACAGTGATCGTAATGTGCCTATATTTCCATTACTCATCAAGAGAATGATATCGCCGGCTGATGCATTCTTTGAGAGATAATCTCGTGCATGAATTCCCCAATTTGGAGTGTCTTCGATGATTGCAAAAACCGGAATATCATGCGAAGCATAATCGGCAATAAATCTATCAATATTCAAGCGTTCATGATCTGCAAAGCGTTCGGGTCGATTGATTGGTCCGAGAATGATGCTATGCACGCCAAGGAAACATCGTCCCAATTCAACTTGGAATATATTACGTGTTGTTGTATTTGATCGTGGTTCAAATACCGCATGCATTGCTTTCTCAGGATAGGCTTGTTTCAATGCGGCAATTGTCTCTTTGATAGCAGTTGGATGATGCGCAAAATCATCAATCACAATGCAATCATTCCATATTCCGATATGCTCCAATCTTCTTTTTGGAGGAATAAAAGCTGATAAGCCACCACGGATTGCATCAAGATTGATACCTGAATGATACGCCGATGCGAATGCAGCAAGTGCATTGCGAACATTATGCGCACCTATCATAGCTATGGAATAATTACCAAGCGATTCGCCTTTATACACACATTCAAATATGGTATGTCCATCTATCTGGTCAATAATATGTGCATTCCAATCTCCATTACCATCAGTACTGAATGTCTCCACTCTAGAATACGCTGAGGTTTGCATTGCTCTCGCATGTGAATCATCTGCATTAAGTAAGAGGAGTCCAGAACTCGGTATGAGTCTCAAGAATAATCGAAATGCTGTTAAAATTTCATTTATGGATGAGAAAATATCACTATGATCATATTCTATTGCATTAATGATTGCAATGGAAGGTGGATAATGAAAAAACTTGCTCCGTTTATCCCAAAATGCTGTGTCATATTCATCGCCTTCGATAATGCATATTCCATTTCCGGAATGATGGAGTGCATGTGGGACAGGTCTGCAACCATAGGGGAAATTTCCTGGTTTTGCACCAATCACAAAACCGGGCTCTTTTCCGGCATATTCAAATATCATGGCGGTCATGGAAGTTGTTGTAGTTTTTCCATGAGTACCTGTAATGACGATTGCTGAATTCTTTCCTATGATTTCATCATGAATGATGGCAGACATGGAAGTATATGAAATACGATTATTCAGTACATATTCCACTTCCACATTTCCTCTGCTCATAGCATTTCCGATGATCACTAGATCCGGATTCGCTCTTTTGAGATTCTCTTCTGAATACTCTTGATAATATGCGATACCATGTTCATCTAGCATGGTACTCATCGGAGGATAGATTCCTGAATCACTTCCTGAAACCGCGAAACCTCTTTGGGAAAGAGCAATTGCTAGATTTCCCATGGCAGTACCGGCTATTCCTATGAAATACAGTGTATTCATCCATGAACCTTATACGTAAAACGTGAACCTAGCGTCCAAAAAGTGAGCGCTAAGAATGCCAATCCTATTGAAGATCCCCATCGGAAATAATATGTATTCATTTCTGCAATACGAGGATGTTCAGGATTATAATCTACTTGAACGATTGTTCCAATCAAATATAATGGTGCAGTAGCGCCATTTGCATCAACAAATTCATGCATACTACCTGTATTGTCCATAAATCTAATAGAAGGATGAAATCTGTCTGTTCCGGGTAATTCAACATAAGAAATGATTTCACCATTGGTGGATATTCTCTCCGAGAGATGCATGAACACTCCAATGATATTGACAATCATGAATGCACAAAAGATCAAGGATATTATCCACAATACTTGCGTAATTGGTGGAATGAGGCGCTCTCGAAAAAAGATATCACGCATAGAAACACCACTCATCATTTCTTCTTTTTACTTGATGTCTTTTTTGCTTTTGATGTATCATTTTTCTGAGCATCCAGCCAAGCCTTTGCTTTTGCATCTCCTAATTCTGCTGCCTTAGTAAAATAATCAACCTTTACTTCTTTGGCTGTTTCATTATATAATGATCCAATTGCATAGTAATATTTGGGATTGTCTTTGTCCAATTGCAAACATTGATTCCAATATCCTGCAGCAATATGTTTTTCATTTCTTGATGCATGAACAAGACCAAGTGCATACCAATAATCTGGGACATTGGGCTGTATCATCAATGCTTTTTGAATGTATTGTATTGCATTGGAATACTGAAGCAGATAATAGGATGTCAGGCCGGCATTATACAATGCCTTGACATGCATGGAATCATAGAGTAATGCATTCTTGAAAAAACGATATGCAGTGACAGTATCACGTTGTTCTAAACATGCCAAACCAGCATTATTATAGTAATGTGGATTAGATTTATCATTCAGAATTGCAGCATTGAATGAAGCAATGGCACTGTCAGGAAAACCTGCTCCATAGTATAACATGCCAAGATTATTATATGCAGGTGCAAATGTATTATTTGAAGAAATGGCTTTTTTCAAGCTTTCCATCGCACCCGAAACATTCCCTTTTCCATTCAAGATGAAAGATATATTATACCATGCTTCATGATTCAATGAATCAACTTCCAAAGCTTTCTTGAATGCCATTTCAGCGGTATCAACACTATTCATTTGTTTATATGCAGTTCCCATCGCAGAATATGCATAACTTAGCTTTGGATTGATCGTGATGGAACGGGCATATGATTTGATTGCCGAAGATGGAATATTTCCGAATGCATAAGCATCACCAATCTGTTTCCAGAGATTGGCATCCATTGAATCAATCTCCAAAGCTGATTTATACACTAATATTGCGGAACCGATTTCTCCAATTTGAGCCAAACATTCACCC
>JALRFC010000006.1:20627-20880 GCA_023253875.1 Candidatus Kapaibacterium sp. | reverse complement strand
GGCCATCATTTTACACGCTGCAAGACAAAGAAATCAACACTGTGGATAAACATGTGCAAAAATTTTCTTTGTGGAAAACTACCGATAAGCTATCTTTGCAAGCTCTATTTGAATTCCTTTTTTCATCGAGGATTTGACTGTGGAATCATCCGCCAAAATCACGAAGTCTATACGCGAACAAGATGTTCAGGCAAAATGGCATGTAGTTAATGCCGAAGGTTTGACATTGGGTCGTTTGGCATCACAAGTTGCA
>JALRFC010000006.1:0-20617 GCA_023253875.1 Candidatus Kapaibacterium sp. | reverse complement strand
TTGATCAGAGGCAAGCATAAGCCTGATTTCACACCCCATGTTGATTGTGGTGATTTTGTGATCGTGGTGAATGCTTCCAAAATTCGCGTGAAAGGCAAGCGTGAAGAGCAGAAAGAATATTTCCATTATACCGGTTATCCGGGTGGAGATCGCTTCCGTTCTTTCAAAGATCTTGTGAAGAGCAAGCCTGAAGAAGTTATTGAACTTGCAGTCAAGGGCATGCTTCCGAAGAATTCACTTGGTCGTAAAATGGGCAAAAAATTGAAAGTGTATGCAGGTCCTGAGCATCCGCATGCAGCACAGGAGCCCACTGAACTTAAACTTTCATACAGCGCAGAATAAAACGGAGTAATCCATGAAGAATATCACAGCTACCGGTCGTCGTAAGACAGCAGTCGCGCAAGTGCGTTTATTGCCTGGTTCCGGTAAGATTACTGTAAATAAAAGTCCAATTGAAGAATATTTCCCTGTTGAAGTATATCGTCGTGAGGCATTGCGTCCATTGGAAACATCAAATCTTGAAGGCAAGTTTGATATTTTCATCAAAGCGACAGGCGGTGGAAAGAGTGGTCAAGCAGGTGCGATCCGCCTTGGTGTGGCTCGTGCTTTGGTGGACTTTGATGCAGAACTTCGCAGTTCATTGCACACTGCAGGATTTCTTACAAGAGATCCAAGAATGGTCGAGCGTAAGAAATATGGACAAAAGAAAGCTCGTAAGCGCTTCCAGTTCTCAAAACGCTAATTCGACAAGACATTGTTTGCATTGGACCTCACCTCAATTCGTGGCTGAGGTCTTTGCATTCTTCAGGAAAGTGGTTCATTCAACCATTTTTACCATTAATCATGCTTTGTGATTGCATTCCCTCGTGGCCTGGAAAGGTTGGGAAAGTAAGATGATCAAGGCAGTAGTATCAACCAATACATAAGGAATTGCCATATGGCAAAGGAAACATCAGTCGAGGCTCTACTCGAATCAGGTGCCCATTTTGGACACCTTACCCGCCGTTGGAATCCAAAAATGCGCAAGTTCATTTATACAGAGCGCAATGGAATCCATATCATTGATCTTCGTAAAACAAAAGTACTCTTGGATATTGCCTCAGAAGCAGCTCATGAAGCCGCAAGTCAGGGTAAGGTCGTATTATTTGTTGGTACCAAGAATCAAGCAAAAGAAGCAGTTCAAAATGCAGCCAAGCGTTGCGGTGCATATTATGTATCAGAGCGTTGGTTGGGTGGTATGCTCACCAATTTTTCAACCATCCGTAAATCTATCAAGCGTCTTGCTTCAATTGATAAAATGGAAGCAGATGGTACATTTGAAAAATTCACAAAGAAAGAACGATTGATGCTCAATCGCGAGCGTGAGCGTTTGCGCCGTGTATTTGGTGGTATCGAAGAAATGACACGCATTCCCGGTGCAATCTTTGTAGTGGATGTAAAGAAAGAGCATATCGCAATTCAAGAAGCAAAAAAACTTGGCATTCCCGTGATTGGAATGGTTGATACCAATTGCGATCCTGACACAGTGAATTATCCGATTCCTTCCAATGACGATTCAATCCGCACGATTGAACTCATTGCAGAAACACTTGCTGAATCAGTACTTTCCGGTCGTGAGATTGCAAAGCAAAAAGCTGCTGAAGCCGGTGTTTCAGGAGCAGCAGGTAAGGATAATGATTCAGAAGATGATGGCAAAGGTCCACGCAAAATGCGTCCCCGTCGCAGAAAAGATGATGAAGCTCCAAAGCCCGCAGGTGATGCACCAGCTGAAGCATAATCATTATTCAACATCAATCATCAATTTAGGAAATAGATACAATGTCAATAACACCACAAATGGTTAAAGACCTGCGCGACAAAACCGGTGCAGGCATGGCTGATTGTAAAAAAGCACTCGATGAAGCAAATGGCGACATGCAAGAAGCGGTAGAAATTCTTCGTAAGCGTGGTGCGGCTTCTGCTGCAAAGCGTGCGGATCGTTCTGCAAATGAAGGTATCGTCATTGCAAAAACATCAGCAGATGGATCAAAGAGCGTTATTCTTGAAGTCAATTGCGAAACTGACTTTGTAGCTCGTAATGAAGAGTTCGTGAAATATGCAGAAGAAATTGCAAATGCAATCTTGAACAGCGATGCAAAAGATGAAGCGTCTTTGATGGCTGTGCAAATCGGCGATAAAACACTTGGCGATCTTCATAATGAAATTCTTGCAAAATTCAGCGAGAAAATCGGTTTGAAGCGCTTCGAGGTTGTTAATGCTACAGGTTTCGTTGCTGACTATATTCATGCCGGCAGCAGACTTGGCGTTCTTCTCGAAACCAATATCAATAATGCAGTAGAAGAAGCCAAAGCACTTCTTCGTGATATTGCGATGCAAATTGCAGCAATGAATCCTGCATATGTGAAGCGCGAAGATGTACAAACTGATGCATTGGAAAAAGAAATTGAAATCTATCGTGATAAAGCAATTCAAGAAGGTAAAACTCCTGAAATTGCAGATCGCATTGCAAAAGGACAAATTGAAAAATTCTATCAAGAACAATGCTTGCTTGAGCAAAGCTTTGTGAAGGATAGCAAGAAGACCGTTAATGATATTCTCAATGAGATTGCAAAATTAACAGGTGAGTCGGCAAGTGTTATCAGCTTCCGTAGATATTTTCTTGGCGAATAAATTGAATTATTGTCAATGAAATCAGTAGCGGCATGAATTTTTCGTAAATTTATGCCGCTTTTTTTATGTCCGTTCAAGGAGAAATCCATGCAAAGTCCGCGCTATAAACGCATACTGCTCAAATTGAGCGGAGAATCTCTGATGGGAGATCAACAATTTGGTCTTTCATCCACCATTTTGAAACAATATGCCAAAGATGTCGCAAAGGTATATCAACTCGGTATTGAAATCGGAATTGTGATTGGAGGCGGAAATTTCATACGTGGTGAACAAGCGGCTCAGCAGGGGATTGATAAAGTATCGGGTGATTATATGGGCATGCTTGCAACTGTGATCAATTGTATTGCATTTCAGCATGCATTGGAAGAAGAAGGATTACCTACAAGATTGCAAACTGCAATTCATATGCAACAAATTGCCGAACCATTCATCAAAAGAAGAGCGATCAGACATCTTGAAAAAAAGCGCATTGTCTTATTTGGTGCAGGAACCGGAAATCCATATTTCACAACAGATTCTGCAGCCGCACTTCGAGCCATTGAAATGGAAGCAGATGTCATTATCAAAGGTACAAGAGTCGATGGTGTCTATGATGATGATCCTGAAAAAAATCCTCTTGCAAAACGATATGATTCAGTATCCTATCAAGAGGTATTACTCAAAGGTTTGAAAGTGATGGATGCAACAGCCATTGCATTGTGTCAAGACAATGCATTACCAATACTCGTATTCAATATGAATGAACCGGGAAATTTGGAAAAATTGATTATGGGTGAAAGCATCGCAACAATCGTACAACATTAATTCTATTGAGGATTTTACTATGCCCGTTAATGATATCGTCAAAGAAGCAGGAAATGCAATGGCAAAGGCCGTTGAACATGCAGGTCAACATATTTCGAAGGTTCGAACAGGAAGAGCTTCCGTGACTTTGCTTGATAATGTAAAGGTTGATTATTATGGCACTGCAACACCTCTTGCTCAAGTCGGAAACTTGTCCGTACCAGATGCGAGAACAATATTGATTCAACCATGGGATAAAGGTACATTATCTGCTATTGAAAAAGCGATTCTCACCTCAGATCTTGGTTTGAATCCGTCCAATGATGGGTCTGTAATCAGAGTGCCTATTCCACCGCTCACTGAAGAAAGAAGAAAGGAGTTTGTGAAGCTGTGCAAGAAGTTTGCAGAAGAAGGCAAAGTGGCCGTACGTAATATTCGTCGTGATCACATGGAAGAATTGAAAGTTGCAGAAAAGAAAGAACATTATTCTGAAGATGATAGAAAGCGTGGAGAAGACGAGATTCAAAAATTGACCGATAAATATGTGAAAGATATAGATGCTATCATGGTCAAGAAAGAAAAAGAAATTCTTGAAGATTGATATTCTATGTCAACACAACCGACTCCAATTCCTCTACCTGATAATCCTGAATCCATCAAGGATCAATTCGAATCATTTGTACAGCTTGTACAAGTCTTACGACTTGAATGTCCTTGGGATCGCAAGCAAACACATGAATCAATTTCTCACTTGTTCATCGAAGAAGCATATGAAATGATTGATGCAATTGCGGCAGGAGATGATGAGGAATTTGCCAAAGAACTCGGTGATCTTTTTCTTCATATCCTCATGCATGCCGTCATTGCTGAACAAAGAGGCTCATTCTCCATCATTGATGTGATGAAGAAAGTGCAATCAAAATTGATTCATCGACATCCTCATGTTTTTGGTGATACACATGCAACGGATGAAGAAACCGTACGAAAGAATTGGGAAGAACTCAAAATGCAAGAGGGAAGATCATCAGCTTTGGAAGGTGTTCCCAATGCACTTCCTGCACTGATACGCGCCCAAAGAATTCAAGAAAAGGCAGCCAATGTCGGATTCGACTGGGATAATGAATCAGATGTTTGGAAAAAGGTAGATGAAGAATTACAAGAATTGCGAGTAGAATTACAACAAGGCAATCAAGAAACCATTACAGATGAGCTTGGTGATGTCTTGTTTTCCATTGTGAATGCCGCAAGATTCCGTTCTATCATTGCTGAAGATGCTTTGCAAAAGACATCAAACAAGTTCAAAAAACGATTCATGATTATTGAGCAAATGGCTCAGGAACAAGGCAGACAACTTAAAGACATGACATTACAAGAAATGGATGATCTTTGGAATCAAGTGAAAGCAATAGAAAAGGGACAATAGTCCCTTTTTTTTATCGCATGTCTATGATTTCGGCATCTTTCGGGGGAGTGAATGTGAAATGTGCATCTTTGAGCCCGCCATTAATGGTTAATGACTCCACTTCCCACACTTGTTTCTGATTCCCGTCCATGGCTGATATACGCTTGATTTCGGAACTACCTTTCTTGACATACATCGTCAGAGATTTGATACCCAAAACAGACTTTCCATTCTTTGGAATCAATTCCAATCCATGATGCACCGTATTGCCAATGGTATACTCTTGAATCTCTTTGGGTTGATAATTGTAAAGAAAATTGAATAATACGATATCAAGTGAGTTTGAGGGTCTATTCTTGATTTCATTGATGGTAACATTCTTTCTGGATGGTTGATAATTCCAAATAGTATGACCATCACTTATAATCTTTCTATCACTCAGTTCTAGCATATATTTTCCTGAACGCATCGCCTTGAGCGTACCTTTCATTCCTGATATGGGTTCTACTCCTATGAATTTGACTTCAAGCGAATTCATATTGCCATACCGTTTTCTTAACTGAGCGAAGAGGTCATTCTTGCTATCTTGACTGAGAAGTTCGGTTGAACAAAGAAGAACCAAACTCAAAAGAACAACCATCATATTATTTAGCATTCTTCAACTCCCTTTTCTGATTTGCTTCTTTTTCTTTTTTCATTCTGTCTTCTTCTCTTTTCTTCTCAATTGTCTTTCGACTGATTAAACCAATATCTCCCAAAGAGGGTATCATCATTAATTCTTTTATGGGGATGGATTCAAGAGGATTATTACCGATAGTAAATGTACTGAGTTCTTTCAATGCTGAAATTCCACTTGGCAATGTTATAAGCTGATTATTCTCGATGGAAAGCTTATGCAATTTTATGCATTTCCAAAGTCCTGGTGATAATTGCTTTAAGGCATTATAGGATATATCAAGCTCTCTTATGATTGTATTTTCAGGAATATCATTTGGCAATGACGTAATCTGATTCTCAGAGAGATTAAGATTTTGAAGTCTAGCCAGAGAGAATAATTCTTTGGGAACAGTTGTCAGCTTATTACCGGAGATATCAAGTGAAAATAGTGTTTCTGCATTCTTGATGTCAATTGGTAAGGCAGTGATTGCATTTTTTGATAATGTCAAATTGCGAAGTGCGGGTAATGTCAGCACTGCTTTCGGAATAGATGTCAATGCATTATTTGAAGCAGAAAAAGTCCTGAGGAGTATCAACTTTTCAATGCCTGCAGGCAGTTCTGTTAATTTACTTCCATCTATGCCGAGGGAATGCAGGTTTTTCAATTGAGATAAATCAGGAAATGATGTCAATTGTAGATTGGAAATATTCAAATCATTCAATGATTCCAAACCGAGTATAGACTTTGGAATAGTAGTCAATTGAAGCGATGAGATATTCAAAACTTTAAGCTTTTGCAATGCAGAAAAATCAGGTACTGTATTCACCGGATTTGATGATATATCCAATATTTCCAATTCAGTCAGACTTCCCAATCCTTCAGGAATGGAAGATATCTTATTATTAGAAATCAATAATCGCTTCAATTTTTTTAAGGAAGATATTCCATCCGGAATTGATTGGATTTCATTGAATGATAATGTCAATTCTTCGATATTGATGCATTTCACTAATTCGAGAGGAAATGAAGTTAAATTTCTCCTGCTGAAATTGACATGGGTGATTTCTTCCGGATTCGATTTCAAATCATCAACACTTCTTGCATCTTTTCTTTTCACAATTGGTTTATTCTCTGTTTGAGCAGTTTGTTGCTGAGCTTGTAGAGAAATTCCAAAGGTGAAGAAGATGAACAGTAATAGGATTGGCGATTTCATATGTTCCACTCTAATGAATGTAAATTGATCATAGACAAAATTACCTGATATGCATGTCACTTACTATCCCAAACATTCCTAATTTTGTACATGATTAAAAATGCACTGCATATTCTGACGATATTCATTGTTCTTTCTTTGGGTGTAGTTTCCTGCAATGATACTCCCCAAGCCCCTGAAGCTGTTCCGGATACAGGAAAGATCAATGATACGTTATATATTCCACTTCAACCGGATTGGGTGGATTTCAATGAGCCATCAGATATTCTGATTGGCCGAGAGCCATTTGTATATGTGGCTGATACAAAAAACAATCGCATCGTCATGATGGATATAGCCGGTCGTCGTGTTGGTGTCTCAGGCTTCATCAAACATCCAATCGCAATAGCTCAAGATGGCTTATTTGATCTCCTTGTTTGTGGTGAATTGGATACTCTACTTCAAGGAAAATCAGTAACTATTGGAGCTATATATCGCATTCATTTGAGCGATGTACGACATTCGATCGCAAATGCTCCCATTCAATGTGTATATACGCAGGCCGGTAGACCGGAAAGAAGATTTACAGGAATTACCGTGCTCCAAGGAAATAATTATCTGATCTCCAGAACGGGTCCGAGCAATGCCTCACGTTTTGATCCTGATGATGCAGTGTTATTGATGAATCCTCAAGATTCCATCATGAGTAGATTGTCATCTCTTGTTCCAGAAGGCAATGCTTTATATTCAATTGGTTCGATTTCCTCTCTCTCTGTTTCGGCAGATAGATCTCAGGATTTTTTGTTTACACAAATCTCACCCACTATGCAGTATAAAGTCCAATGGTTGACATATGTCACGGGTGATATTACCGGATGGTTTCAAAAATTCAATCCAGCAGACCCTTCTAATTCAGGAAATGATGTGATTAGCGTTGGTCGCTTCGATACACCTGAAGATATTACCTATGATTCTTTTGGGAATATATATGTGATTGATGCCGGTAAAGATTCTGTTCTCAAGTTTACTTCAACCGGAAAAGAAATGCATTCCTTTGGTGGCCCAGGTTCTGGTAAATCGCAATTCTCTTCTCCCTCCGGAATTGCTTGGTTCAATAAAACGATCTATGTGGCTGATACGAAGAATAATCGAATCTGTCGCTTTCGTCTTTCCACTGATCAATAAAAAAAGCCATATGGAAATCCATATGGCTTGAAACTTGTCGCAAGAATTGACTTATTCTTGTTCCATCGTTGCGCGATATTGACGACGAGCTGCTTTCATACGTGAAAGACGCTTCTCTACAGAAGGCTTGATGAAAAATGCGCGCTTCTTGAATTCGCGCAAAACTCCGCTACGCTCATATTTCTTCTTGAAGCGACGAAGTGCTCTGTCAATAGACTCATTGGATTGGATTGTTACGCCTACCATATCTCTTTTCTGGATAAGATGGATAATTTTATTTAACTAAATTTTCAATCAATTTTTTCTCTTTGTTCTTCTCAAATTGAACGATGATTGCAAAACCACCATTGGAAATGATTTCCTTTGAAAGAACAACACCGAGATCATCCCATTTCTGATGATAGATAACATCACCTACCGCATAGACATCAGCTGGGTTATAAATCTTCGAATCTTCTTTAGAAACCTGTACAATTGCAGCTGTCTTATCAGACTTCGCTTCAAGCACGTCCAAATCAACAAGTTGTGAATGACGGCTAAGCGTACAACGTGCCCATTGACGACGACCTTCAGCAGACTCCATGGGTTCACCAATAAGCTCATGCTTAGTTTCTTTCATCAAGAAAGGAGAAAAGAGCTTAACATATTTGGCTTTTCTGGCGCGTCTGACTTTTGTAGCCATTTTGAACTCCGTTCACAGACTGAAAATACACAATACAGGGACTGCAAATATACAAAGAAATAGGTTATCCACCAAACACAACCTATTCTGTTTCAATGTGTTGTGATAATAAAATTGCCAAGATCCCTGCTATTAGTATCTCTTGCTCTTGATGAGGCAAGGCATATAATGATGGAGATTTTCGAGAACTTTGCCCGTTCCTCTGACAACTGCAGTGAGTGGATCCTCGACGACATGCACGGTGAGCGTTGTTTCCATTGAAAGTCTTTTGTCGAGTCCTTTCAAAAGTGCACCACCACCTGAGAGCATGATACCTCGATCATAAATATCAGCAGCTAGTTCAGGAGGGGTTCTTTCAAGCAAAAGGCGAACACTTTCTACAATGGTTCCTACGCATTCACTGAGAGCTTCTCTAATATCGATTGAACTGACGGTGATTGATTGCGGAATACCGGTGATCAAATCACGGCCCTTTACTTCAATTTCCACTTCTTGCTCAAGAGGATAGGCTGAACCAACTTCGCATTTGATGATTTCAGCTGTTCGTTCTCCAATGAGAATATTATGATTTCTCTTGAAATACTGAACAATGCTATTGGTCATTTCATCGCCTGCCATACGAATAGACTCATCGGTAACAATACCTGAAAGTGCAATCACTGCGATTTCAGTGGTTCCACCACCGATATCAACAATCAGATTTCCTTTTGGCTCATGTACATCGAGTCCAATACCAATTGCCGCAGCCATTGGCTCTGCAATGAGGTGGACTTCCTTTGCTCCTGCATGCTCGGCGCTATCTCGAACTGCACGTTTTTCTACCTCGGTGATGCCAGAAGGTACACATACAACAACACGTCTTGCTGGTTGCCATGATAAAGAAATTTTCTTGATGAATGCTCGTAACATCCCTTCGGCAATCTCGAAATCAGCAATTACACCATCTTTCAATGGACGAATCGTTCTTATGTCACGATGTGTTTTTCCTACCATTGCTTGGGCTTCATGTCCAATTGCGAGGATATGCTTATTGGTACGATCGAATGCAACGATTGATGGCTCATTGAGCACCAAACCCTTATCTCTCATCCAAATGAGAGTATTGGCAGTGCCAAGATCTATGGCCACATCTGTTGATAAAAATCCAAATCGCATCACATTCTCGCTATACTGATGATGAAGTCATTTCACATTTCGGGCCCGGAGGCAATTCAATGGAGGACTGCAAAAATACGAATCTAAGGATAGAAAACCAATCTCAGATTCAAGTTTCCGAAATCTTTATAGTGACCTAAGTTTATGATTCAAAATACTTTGCAATCTTTGGTCACTCTGCTTTTCGTAATTGGTCCTTTTCTGTACCGGCTTGGCTTTTTTGTTCAAAATGGGGCTCTTTTCCAAAATCCACCACATCTCTGTCTATAATGCAATGATTGATATCATTGCGATCAGGAACTTCGAACATGATTGGTAACATGATTTCTTCTACGATTGCCCTCAAGCCTCGAGCACCAGTTTTACGAATCTTTGCTTTTTCGACTATTCCCAATAAAGCATCATGTGAGAATTCCAATCCACATTCTTCCATGGAGAATAGTTTTTGATATTGCTTGATGAGCGCATTTTTGGGCTTTGTCAGAACTTGAAGCATTGCTTCATCTGTCAAAGGTTCTAAGGGAGCAATTACGGGAAGTCGCCCTACCAATTCAGGGATAAATCCAAACTTGATGAGATCCTCGGGTTCTACTCGTGATAGTAATGCGCTAGTCTCTTCCACATTTTCTTTCATGCTCGCACTGAATCCGATTGTCTTGGCATTGATCCTGCGAGCAATTGTTTTTTCCACTCCATCAAAAGCACCACCGCAGATAAAGAGGATATTTTTTGTATTTACATAGACCAATGATTGTTCGGGATGTTTTCTTCCGCCACGAGGTGGAACGCCTGCGACAGTACCTTCCAATAATTTGAGAAGTGCTTGCTGAACTCCTTCGCCGGAAACATCGCGAGTAATGCTTTGTGAGTCTGAACGACGGGCGATCTTGTCAATTTCATCAATGTACACAATGCCACGTTCTGCTCTTTCAACATCATAATCAGCATTCTGGAGAAGATGTACGAGAATTGTTTCGACATCATCGCCCACATATCCGGATTCGGTGATTGTTGTTGCATCAGCCACTGCAAAGGGTACATCAAGAATACGTGCAAGTGTCTTTGCAAGAAGTGTTTTTCCCGTACCGGTTGGCCCAACCAAAAGAATATTGCTTTTTTCAATTTCTACATCATCTTGAGAAGGAATTGCATTGGAAGCAATGCGCTTATAATGATTGTACACAGCAACACTCAATATTCGTTTTGCTCTGTCTTGATCAATTACATATTCATCGAGCTTAGCTTTTATTTGTGATGGCTTAAGTAAAGCTGTTTTTTGATGTTGATG
The DNA here is from genome assembly GCA_023253875.1 of Candidatus Kapaibacterium sp. GTDB lineage: Bacteria > Bacteroidota > Ignavibacteria > Kapaibacteriales > UBA961 > UBA961. Next base: position 9,602 of record JALRFC010000006.1, on the reverse strand, counting down.
TTTATGAGATTTTGTAGATGGTGCGATATGCTGATTCAATACATCCATTGAAGTATGAATGCAACGATCGCAGATATACACTTCATTTCCTGCAATGAGATTCTGAACATCAGCGACAGGTCTGCCACAGAATGAACATTGTATGGAATCTTTATCTTGTTTTCTTGAACTCATTATGTTCTATCGCTTTATATCAAGAAAAAAAATGGCGGGACGAAGGTATCGACCCGCCATGAAAATATTCATGCCGTATTAGGATTTGACATTTCCTTCATTTGGACGACGCTCAAGAATTCTATCGATAATGCCATAATCAGCAGCTTGTTTTGCGCTCATATAATTATCGCGATCTGCATCTTTGAGAATTGTCTTGGTGTCTTTCCCTGTATGCTTACTGATGATTGCATAGAGCATTTCGCGAATACGAAGCATCTCTTTTGTATAGATTTCAATATCAGTTGCCTGGCCTTGTGTACCACCCAAAGGTTGATGCATCATAATGCGTGAGTTTGGGAGTGCGAATCTTTTGCCTGAGGTACCGGCACAAAGGAGAACCTGAGCCATTGATGCAGCCATACCAACGCAAATCGTACTTATATCAGGTCTGACAAATTGCATTGTATCATAAATTGCCATGCCGGCAGTTACACTTCCACCGGGGGAATTGATATAGATATTGATATCTTTCGTTGGATCTTCGCTTTCGAGAAAGAGAAGTTGTGCAACTGTCAAACTTGCTACATGATCATCTATCGGTGTGCCGATGAAAATGATTCTGTCTTTCAGAAGACGAGAATAAATATCATAGGCTCTTTCGCCTCTGCTTGTTTGTTCCACTACCATGGGAACGAGTTGATTCATCATAATGATGCTCCTGATGGTGATTATTCACCGGCAGATTTGGACTTGGATGATTTCTTTTTTGGCTTTTCTTCCGCGTCTTCTGTCTTTTTTGCTTTGGTTGAAGTTTTTGCTTCCTTGGCTTTCCCTTCAGCTTTTGGCTTAGCAGTTTTGCTCGCTGTTTTTGCCGGCTTGGCCTTTGACGAAGAAGCAGCCTCTGCAGTGTCTTGCATTTGCTGAACCATCGCTTCCATATCCTTTTCTGCAAAGTATGCTTGTGGATCTACATCAAGAACTGTTGCCAAGGAAATAACTTTCTCCATGACTTTTCTTGCTAGAATTGAACCGAGAAATGCATTGTCTTTCATGAGGTATGAAAGAATCTGATTATCATTCATTTGTGTTTGTGAACGATAATACTGCAAATATGGAAGTATGTCTTGTTCTTCAAGGGTGATGCCTTCTTTCTCAATGATTCTATCACGAATCAATTCCCAACGAGCAGTTTGTTCTGCATAAGGACGGAACATTTCTTCAAAATCAGACATCTTCAATTCAGCAGCTGAAGGACCTTGCTGTTTCTTGAAATTGTCAAACATTCCATGCATGACATCATGTACCAAGGAATGGGGAACTTGGAAATCATGTTTCGCTGTGATGATGTCAACAATCTGTATTTCCATCTCTTTGCGAGCTTCATCTTCCAACATGCGATTATTATAATCGCGTACACTGTTTTCCATTTCTTCAACAGTTGAAAGACTGCCATTGGAGTATTTCTTGACAAATTCTTCGTCCAAAGTGGCAGGAACGATTTTCTCAGCAGAAAGAATCGTCACCTCAAATCTATCCGGATTTTCTTCGCCCTGCGTTGCATCCATATAGGTAACGGTATCACCTACTTTTTTCCCAATCAATGCATCACGAAGGAAGCCATCCAAGTCCGGATGATCCAAGAAAATTGTGTTTTCTTGTGGCTCCAAACCTTCAAGAGGTTCGCCTGTTTCATCATCAACTTTGGTGAAACGAATGGTGACATTGTGCTTTGCATCTTCCACATGCTCAGCAGGTATGCTTGTAGCATTCTTGAGAAGAATTTCATCTATGATTTTCTGAACATCTTCATCTGTAACTTTCGCAATTGGTTTTTTGATTTCCAATCCTTCATAAGAAGCCAATTCAAATTCAGGGATGATGCTGAAGCGAATAACATATGTCATTGATCCATCGTCGCTCGGTTTGAGATCGCGCAATTCAGGTTGTCCAATAACTTTGACATTATTATTGCGAGTATAATTTCTGAATTCGGCATCAGCTACATCCATCATACTATCTTGCTCAATCTGTTTGCCAAATCTCTGCTTGATTATGGATAATGGAACCTTTCCCTTGCGAAAACCTTTGATTTCTATGGTAGGCTGAGCTTTTTGATAAGCACGCTCAAAATGAGGAATGAAATCCTCTTGGCTCAATGTAAAACTTACCTCTTGCGTGCAAGCATCAATTGATATGACGGAGATTTCCAAAGAAGTAACCTTGATTATTTCAAAATGCCGGATTCACCGGAAAAAAGTGTGCGGATGGGGAGGGTCGAACTCCCACGGGTTGCCCCACCAGATCCTAAGTCTGGCGCGTATGCCAATTTCGCCACATCCGCATAGCTGAGTGCTAAAAGACAAGAGCGCAAAAATACAATGTTTTCATCGGTTTATGAAATAATTGTTAACTTGTCCACAAGTTGTGCTGCATCTACAAAACACATCATTTATGACCAATTTTGTTTTCTTTAGCCATTATGACCTCGAAAAATACCTTTGATGTAATTATTTTGGGTGCCGGTATTTCTGGCTTGTCAGCTGCAATGCATTGTATTAAGCTGGGAAAAACACCAATCTTAGTCGAATCAACCGGAAATATAGGAGGTCGAGCACGTTCTTTTGAAGATCGTGTTTCAGGAGATATCATAGATAATGGACAACATGTGATGATGGGTTGTTATGCATCGTTCCTTGAATTGATTCAGGAAATGGGAATGATGCATGCTATGCAAAAGCAGAAATACCTTAGCATACCATTCCATTTTATGAATGGCGAAAAAGATATTCTTTTAGCCAAAGGCATAGCGGGATTTAATGGACCACTTGGAATGGCATTAGGCATGCTACGTTTACGGTTTATACAGTTTGCAGACAAAAAATCCTTGCTCCTTTTTGCATTGAGACTCCAATTAGGCATGTGTAGACCGGGGTCCATGACTGCCAAAGAGTTCTTATTGTCCGAAAAACAAACCGACACATTGATTGAATTGATTTGGACACCCGTGATTTTGGCCACAATGAATGGTAAACCTGATGAAGTTTCTGCAAAGGTATTTGTCACTGTACTCCGACTCGCATTCTTCGGTTCGGGCGATGCATCATCACTGTATATTCCAAAGTGTGGTTTGTCCGAACTCTTCGAGCCATTTGAAGCATGGTTGAATTCTCACGGAGGAATAATGCTGAGAAGTAATGGCGTGAGTTCAATACTGATAGAACATGGTATAGCAAAAGGTGTGGCATTGGCAGATGGTACCGTGCTTTCTTCTGCACGTATTATCTCAGCGATTCCTCCTCATGCTTTACAGAAGATTATTCCTCATGAGATACAGCAATACGAGTATTTCTCTGAACTTGGACAAATTGGATATTCTCCGATTATCTCTCTCTATCTATGGTTTGACAAAGCATTTCCTGAAATAGAATTATCAGCCATTATGCATGCGAACACACAATGGATATTCAAAAAATCCACAATGATGAAGACAGCGAAATCTTTACTTGCTTTGACAATCAGTGCCGGTGATGATATCATTGGTATTTCAACCGAAGACATTGCACAACAATGTGCCGATGAGGTAAGGAATTGTTTTCCTGAAATGCAGGATGCGCAAGTAATACACTGGAAAGTGATCAAGGAAAAATCAGCGACGGTATTGATTGATCCTGAAACTGAGGATATCAGACCAAAGCAACAAAGTCCGATAGACGGATTAATCTTGGCTGGAGACTGGACCAATACCGGCTTGCCGGCAACACTCGAAGGTGCGGCTTTGAGTGGAAAGATTGCGGCTTCACTTCTTTAACCGCCATAGGCACCGAATGAACGAATGCCGGCATTCCAAATAAAGCGAGTCATCAACCAAGTGAAAATGCACCAAGAGAAACAAATTATACAATGCATGAATGCTTGATCGAGAGGCATGAGTCCGGCTGATAAAGCAGCGGGAACATAACTCAAATATTGAAAGGGAAGAAATGAAGAAATATGAGCGAGCCAATCAGGGAGCAAATCCAGTGGTACTAAAGAACCGGAAAGAAACCACATGCTGATATCAAAAATGACATGAAAAGTCCATGTCTCTTCAAACCAAAAAGCCAAATATGAAATTGCCATGGAGATGAAAAACTTCATGATCATCGCCATAAGAATAAGCAATATAGACCATGCGACTCCTACCCATGAAATCGGTGTTTGCGTGAAGAATGGAATACATGGGATGATGATTGCAGTTGAAAAGATTACACCAATACGATCGGCAGTTGCAAGTGCCCCGGAAAATCCCAAATGCGAAATTGGCTTAATGAGATATTTATTCAAATCACCCTTGCGAATCTCTTCCGAAACATTTTTCTCAATTCTACCGGATCGAATAATTACTCCATATACTGCTCCAAAGATTACATAGAGAAACATAGAATCAGTGGTGTATTGACCGATATGTTGACCTTCTCTTCCTGCAAATATGGAATCCCACAGAAAATACTGAACACCAATCAATATCAAGAGCGACAAAAAGCTATTGCTGAAATAATCCATGCGATATTCCAATAATGTGGAAAGACCGCTTCGGAATGCTGCAAGATAAGTATTCATTATAGTGTTTTTGTTCGGCCACCATCCACAAGTACTGTGATGCCGGTAATATAGGATGCATATGCTGATGCAAGAAAGACTACTGCAGATGCGATTTCATGAGGCTCACCAAGTCTTTTCATTGGAACTTCTTCGGCCATCGCATGTGCAATATCTTCAAATGATTTCTGCTGTTCTTTGGATTTTCTTTCTATCAATCCTGTCAGTCTACCAGTTTTTGTAGCGCCCGGTAAAACGCTGTTAACTGTTATCCCGAATTGTGCAACTTCATTGGAAAGAGTTTTGGACCAAGCTGCAGTCGCAGAGCGAATTGTATTAGATACACCCAAGCCATCAAGTGGTTGTCTGACTGATGTAGAAATGATATTGATAATCCTTCCATACTTTCTTTGTTTCATACCAGGCAAGCAATATTGTGCAATTACATGGGAAGCCATGAGGAGTCTGTCAAATGCTTCATGAAAAGCAGTAATAGAAGATTGCTCTATTGTGCCTGGTGGAGGTCCACCTGAATTATTTATGATGATATCTATCGGAGTATCTCCCAATGTTTCCATTGCAGACTGTACCGCATTCACATCAGAAAAATCAGCAATGAGTGCTTGATGTTGCTGTCCATTCTTTGCAGGCAGACTTGAGAGTACTTCATGTAAAGACTCTTCATTTCTGGCAAATCCAATGATTGTACAACCTGCTTCAGCAAGCATGGTTGCAATTGAAAGACCAATGCCTTGTGTGCATCCGCAAACAAGTGCAGTGGTATTATCAAAACGAATATTCATGTATATATCCTATCACTTGGCAAGTACGATGAATTGTGTTCTGCGATTCAGTGCACGATTGCGTTCTGAATCATTTGGGGCAACCGGTTGAGACATACCAAAACCTCGAGCGCGGAGTCTTTTCTCTTCAATGCCACGCTTGATCATTTCCTGCATCACTGACTTTGCTCTGGCATCGGATAATCGTTGATTGAACTCTTCACCGCCGATATTATCTGTATGACCCTGAATTTCTAATCTGAGCTTGGGATAACGTTGCATCAATTCTGCCAATTCATCAATGCGAATCATGGATTCTTCACGAACAATTGAAGAATTAAAATCAAATTGAATAGGATATTTAAAGCCATCTGATACATCAAATCCTGGACCAAGTGGGGCTGTATCATATTCTCCATCACAAAGGATTGTGTCTGAAGAAAAATCAAGACCCATCTTCACTGTATGAATGCCATAATATTCAGGTGCTTTATAGGAGATTTTGTAAAAATTTCGCAAGCTTCGATAAATGTCCAGAAAGATTGCAATCAATTCTTCTTTTGTTTTCGCTCTATAATATTTCCCACCGGTATACTGTGCGATTTGACGCATGATCTCATCATTAGGATATCCAAATCCTACAGTGAAAATATTGACACCTTTTGTTTTCGCAGTATCTAATATCATCTTCAATCTAGTCTTGGAATAATTGTCTTCACCATCTGAGAATACGACAATCACTTTTGGTACTGTATCCGGAATCTCACTTGTGAATGCTTCCATGGATTTCATGATGGCATCATATAAACCAGAATAATATCCCTGTCCATCAAGAAATGTTGATTTAAATGTATTGACAATGATATCCTTGTCTTTCCACATCGGTACTTTCAGTGTATAGTCCTTTGTGAACGTAGAAATACCTATTCTGTCTTGAGGTTGTTTCATGTTTACGAATAATTCAGTACCCATGGAAATTGCATCCATGACTCCAGTCATTGAACCACTGAAATCAACACTCAGCATGATTGCATAGGGAATGGAATCTGCATCGCCATATTCGCGAACACGGAAACTGTCAATAGTGACATTTGATCTGCCGAGTTTTTCCTTGAGGAGATACCAATATTGTTGATCTTTTCGATAGGGAGGAGCAATATGTGTGATATAGTGTCCAGTGGTATCAAACACTTTGGCAAATAATCGGATTTCCTGAGGATATGATTTAGTCTCAATTCTACTTATTTCCATGCGTATATCGGAAGGCTTTGCACTATCAATATGCTTTGTGGAAGTAAGTAAAAATTGTCTTTTCATTGAATCAGAGACATCGCTCTGTAATTCCAATGAGGAAAGGGATGCGGCTCTACGTGAAGTACCGCATGATGAAAAGAGTATTGTCCCCAATGCCATGACCAAGAGAAACGAAAAGGCAGAATATCGAAGCGATACTGCCTTTTTCTGCTTGTCATTTGATGCTTTTTCTATCATCATTTATTCTGCTTTTGGTGGTTGCCAAGATGGTCTTGTCCATTTGACGAGTTCGATATTTGCATTGCCTACATAGAGTTTCATTTTTGCACGAATGGGAACGCGTGCTTCATCATCGGAAAACCAACCTTCGAATTTTCCGGTGAGACCATAAATTCCGGTCCAGTCGGCTGTGCCATTGAAATACAATGTTTTGATCGGATATCCGGCGGCATCAATTTCAATTACTTCAGGTTTTGCGAGAAAATTGATTGAAGTTGAAACAGTATCATCCATGATGATTGTCGGTACTTTTATTGATTTCTTGGACTTTAGCATTTGTCTTGCGAGAAAGTACAAACTACTTCCATCATTCCATTTTTTGGATGTCTTCAATAAACGTTTATTGCTCAGCTTATTTGCTTTGTACTTTTCCATCGTGACATTTTGATTCGGATAATCAAAGATATATTTATCATACATCCATGAACCATCGGATTCTTTTGTACTTGCGGCAAAATTGTGTGAATATTGAACAGATGGATCTATCCAACTTTCATAGATCGAATGCAAGTCAATGAATGGAATTCCTTTGCGTGAATCAATGAACACTTTTGTGTGATGAACATTTTTACCATTAAAGTCAACATTCTTCAATGTGGTTACACGAATGGTACCAAGCGAAATTCCCATATAGGAAACATCATAGACTAATTCTTCACCGGGAATGACCACTTGTGCTTGAAGTGAAAAAACCGAAATACAACTGATGATGAGAGAAAAAAAACATCTCTGTAAACAAGTCATTGACTATTGATTCCTGAATTATTTGAGTTTTGCAATGCGAGCAGCTTCGGGAAATAATGTGACAGCTTTTTTGATTTGCTTATCATCCTCATAGGCAATCGGATAGAAACCGGAATTGCCAAAAATGGAGCGTGCAATTGTTGCCTTGAGCATATTTTTCAAATATGATTTGTCGGTCACATAATTGGTGTCATTCCATTGAATTTCTTTTGATTCAGCAAGTGTGCGGAATTCTTTCAATAGCTCATCACTCACTTCAAAGGTCTTTCTGAATCCATTGAAATTGTCTTTATATGATGTGCGCAATGAAGCACCTTGTCCACGTAAATATGTATCAGTGAATTCCCAGAAAAGATTCTTTCTACGAATTGCGACACTCAATGGGGTGATTGTATCTGGTTTGACCACATAGTCCGGAGTGATTCCACCACCGCCTAATACCGTGCGACCGCTCACAGTCTTGAATACAGGGCGTGTGGAGTCAGTTGTTTTTTTGGAGTCTTGAGAATGTTCGATATTCTCACCTTCCTCAACTTCTTCACGACCTTCACCGCGATAATATTTGTCTTTATCGCCATATGGTCTTTGAATCAATCTTCCGGAGGGAGTATAATATCTGGAAATGGTGAGTCTATATGCTGATCCATCGGGCAAAGGATATTGTTGTTGAACGAGTCCTTTTCCAAAAGACACATCACCAACTATCAAACCGCGATCTAGATCTTGAACAGCACCGGAAACAATTTCACTGGCTGAAGCTGAACCACCATTGATCATGACGATGAGTGGAAGATTTTCAAGATTGCCACCATCGCTTGAAAAATAGTCTTCATCAACTTCGGGTCTTCGACCTTTTGTGTATACGATTTTTTGTCCGCCCTTCAGGAATTCATCTGCCAATCTAAATGCTTGATCCAAATATCCACCGGGATTATTGCGAAGATCAAGTATGAGTCTTTTCATTCCTTCTGCTCTCAATTTCGTTGCCGCTTCCATGAATTCAGAATGTGTTGTTGCAGCAAAACGATTAATGGAAATCAAACCGATATCAGTTTTTTCAATCATGAATGAAGCATCAACGGTATAGAGGGGAATTTTATCTCTGGTGATATCATAATCAATCAATTTTGCTTCGCCGGATCTTTTGATTCCAAGCTTCACACGAGTACCTTTGGGTCCACGCAATTTTTTGGGTACATCCTCTCTGGTCAATCCAATTGCGGTACTATCATTAATCTTTACGATTTTATCTCCGGACTGAATGCCGAGCGCTTCACTTGGGCCACCACTAATTGGAGTAACGATGGTGATTGTGTCTTTCACCACATCAAATTCCACTCCGATTCCCTCAAAACTTCCCTGAAAATCCTCTGTCACTTTCTTCATCTGTTCTGCAGGAATATATACTGAATGCGGATCCAATTCATTTAACATGCCACGAATGGCGGCTTCAGTGAGTTTCTTGGAATCAACATTTTCTACATACATCTGATTGGCGCGATTAAGGACATCATTGAACTTTTTGACTTGATCATAAATCGAGTCATTGGACATCGCGGGGCGTGACATTGTGCCGAGAAAAATTCCGATGCCGATGCAGGCACCGAAGATCAATGCTTTTGTGATTTTCATAGAATTATGCAGTTGAGGATAAGTGTACGGCGCAATTTACGAGTTTATGGGCATTTACATTCGATTTGGACCAACCAACCCACAAATTCCCTTTTTGGTTCGCGCGCTTGACGATTCGTGATTGAGGATAGTGTGATTGAAGTGAAAATCAATCTTTAAAGCGATAGCCGACACCCT
>JALRFC010000069.1 GCA_023253875.1 Candidatus Kapaibacterium sp. | reverse complement strand
AATGTCGTGATCGAAGATGATGTTGAAATCGGTGCCAATACCACGATTGATCGTTCTGTGGTGAATTCTACAGTCATTTCTCGAGGTGTGAAGATTGATAATCTTGTTCACATTGCACATAATGTCAGCATTGGTCAACACACTGCTTTTGCCGCACAGGTTGGCATCGCCGGAAGTGCGAAGATTGGAGCCAGGAATCGTTTTGCGGGTCAAGTTGGTACAGTAGGCCATCTATCAACTGCTGACGATGTTATAGTATTTGGTCAATCAGGTATAGCGCAGAGTATTGAACAATCGGGAATATATTTTGGTAGTCCTGCAATTGAGCGAGGAAAAGAGATCAGAAGAATTTTCGCATCACAGCAATTGCCGGAATTACTCAAATTGGTCACTTCGCTTGAACAACGCATCAAAGAATTGGAACAAGCAGTAGAAAATCAAAAAACCTCGTAATTTGCCATCAAATTACACTGAGCCACAGCATGAATGTCCTTCAAAGAACCATTAAACAATCCGTGTCACTAAGTGGCATAGGTCTTCATACCGGTAATCCATCCACCATCACTTTTCATCCGGCTCCCGAGAATTACGGTTTTAGATTCATTCGAACCGATATGGAAGGACATCCCGAAATTCCTGCACTTGTTGATTATGTCACCGATATTGCAAGAGGAACCACAATCACTTGCAATGGCGCAAGTGTACATACTGTAGAGCATGTGCTTGCTGCACTTGTTGGACTTGAAATTGACAATTGCCGTATGGAATTAACGGCAAATGAGCCCCCAATTGGTGATGGTAGTGCATTGCCTTATGCAGAAGTATTGCTCCAAGCAGGTTTTGAAGATCAAAAAGCACCACGCGAATTTGTGGAAATTGATCAAATGCTTCGATATGTGAATGAATCAAAGCAAACAGAGATTGTTGCATTGCCAAATGATGATTTTAGAATCACTGTGATGATTGACTATCAAAATTCTGCATTGGCGAGTCAACATTCCGGACTTTTTGATTTGCATTCAGAATTTTTGCGTGATTTTGCACCCGCTAGAACATTCTGTTTTCTTACAGAGGTTGAATCCCTCCATGAGCAAGGATTGATCCGTGGTGGTTCTTTGGACAATGCAATTGTGATTGTTGACAAAGAAATGCCGGATGAAGAATTACGATCCATGCTCACAAGATTTGATATAGAGCAGAATGCAGTTTTGGGACATAATGGAATACTGAATAATAGATTATTACGATTTAAGAATGAACCTGCCAGACATAAATTACTTGATATGTTGGGTGATTTGGCGCTGATTGGAGCTCCAATCAAGGGTCAAATCTTGGCTGCTCGCCCAGGCCATGCCGTTAATATAGAATTCGCCAAAAAAATACGATCATTGCACAAAGAACAAAAGAATAAGAAAAAGACAGTGAATACAACTTCTATCCCCGTTTTGGACATCAATCAAATTTTGAAAGTGATGCCACATAGATATCCATTTTTATTGGTTGATCGCATCACAAACGTTGATAGAGAAGCCAAGAAGATCATTGGGTATAAAAATGTTACCATTAATGAGCCTTTTTTCCCTGGTCATTTCCCTGAAAGACCAATCATGCCAGGAGTATTGATTATAGAAGCAATGGCACAAGTGGGTGGACTGTATTTATTGAACTCCGATTCATATCAAGAAGGAAAATTGGTATTTTTCATGGCAATTAATAATGCCAAATTCAGAAAACCGGTCATTCCCGGCGATCAATTGGTCATGGAAGTAACCATGACAGGCAAACGATTCAATACATTTGCCATGAGCGCAAAAGGATATGTCGGCGATACCCTTGTTGCAGAGGCCGAATTATCGGCAGCAATCGTAGATACATTACCTGCTTAATTCACAAACTTGATTATATGTCTGTACAAATACACCCCTTAGCTTGTGTAGCACCTGAAGCACATATTGGAACAAATGTTACCATTGGTCCTTTTGCTGTTATTGAATCCGATGTTGAAATCGGAGATGGAACCACTATTTCTGCACATGCGACTATTTTACATGGTTCACGAATAGGTTCCGAATGTGCAATTTTTCCGGGAGCTGTTATAGGTGCTGTCCCTCAAGATTTGAAATTCCAAGGAGAGAAGACTCTTGCCATCATCGGAGACAGAACAGTCATACGTGAATGTGCAACAGTGAATAGAGGAACAGAAGCCACGGGACGAGCAATTATTGGTACAGACTGTTTGATAATGGCCTATTGTCATGTTGCACATGATTGTACAGTTGGTAATCATGTTATCATGAGCAATGTATCGCAGTTGGCAGGTCATGTCTCAATAGGAGATTGGGTGATACTCGGTGGATTGGCAAAAGTCATTCAATTCTGTACCGTTGGCGATCATGCAATGATTGGTGCTGACTGTAAAGTAACCAAAGATGTGGCACCTTATGCACTTATCGGAAGAGAGCCGGCCAAGGTAGAGGGTGTTAATAAAATCGGATTGAGAAGAAGGGGTTTCTCAAATGAAGCAATTGATGCCATTCAAGAATTATATTCTTCTGTATTTTTCTCAGGAATGAATACAACCGATGGGCTTGAAGAATATGAAAGAAGATATCCAATTGTGCTACCCGAAGTTGGATCTTGCATAGAATTTATCAGATCATCAAGAAAAGGCATCATTCGTTGATTTCTCAATCCATGTCTAAGTTTCTTGCAAAGATTCCAGCGATATTATGTTCAATCGGAATCTTTTACTTCTCTTCTTTGCCCCAAGCTCCATTTGTTATGTCCACATTTCAATGGCAAGACAAATTCCTGCATTTTTTTGCTTATCTCTTCTATGGTTGTACACTATCATTGGCAATACATGTTCATGATACCAATCAATACAAAAAAAACATCCTATGGATTATACTCATAGGATGTCTGTATGCAGTATCTGATGAATTTCATCAATCATTTGTACCCGGGAGAACCAGCGAAATTGGTGATATCATTGCTGATTGTCTAGGAATTGTCTGTGCTACGATTGTATATCGATATATCGTGTTAAGAACTTCGAAAGTATTATGATTTTGCTTGTTCATAAAAATTATTGACTGCATTCCAATTCACGATATTCCACCAAGCATTCACATAGTCAGCTCTTTTATTCTGATATTTCAGATAATATGCATGTTCCCAAACATCAATTCCTAAAATTGGCACAGTATTCCAACTAGAAAGTTTATGTTGATTTTCTGCTTGCAATATGATGAGTGCATCATCATCTTTTCTATAATGTAAGAGCGCCCATCCACTTCCTTCCACTGCAATTGCCGCAGCTGTAAACTGTTTCTTGAATAACTCAAATGTTCCGAAAGAAGTATTGATACCATTCAACAAAGAAGAAGAAGACTCCAATGATCCTCCACCCTTTGATTGAGGTGCCATGCATTGCCAGAACAATGTGTGTAAGGCATGACCTCCACCATGGAATGCACATTGTTTTGACCAATGTTGAATCAGGGAAAAATCACCATTTGCTCTAGCTTTTGCGAGTTCAGCTTCAGCTTTGTTCAAACCATCAACATATGCTTTATGATGCTTTGAGTGATGTAATTCCATTGTTTGAGCATCAATGAATGGTTCAAGTTCTGCATATCCATAAGGGAGAGCCGGCAAACTGTGTTTGTGTATAGCTCCGGCCAAAGCGGAAGTATCTTGTGCAGATGCAATGCCAATGGTAGAGGCTATTCCGGCGAGTGCTATGCCGGAACCAAGAAATGTTCGGCGATCTGTATTCATGTGCTCGATTCCTATAAATCATGATAAATCTTCAATGGCATCTTGAGGTTTCCACAAATGCTGTGACAAATCTACGGCTTCTCCGATAAAATTGATATTCTCCTGCAGGAGTCGTTCTTTCATTTGATTAGGATGATCAAAGTGCATTTTTCCGGATAATTCACCCAATCTATTGACAACTCTATGACATGGTATGTCGATTCTATCAATTACGGCATTCAGCGCCCATCCGACCAGTCTTGAAGAGCTTTTTGAGCCCAAAAATTCAGCAATGATGCCATAAGTCGTTACCTTACCATAAGGTATGGACCGAACGATGTCATATACTCTCGTATAAAAGTCAGTATTCTTATTCATGGCTGTTTCTTTGATTGAATGTGGAATTTTCATGATGTGGACAACTTTACATGCAATTGGGGTGCCTAAAATGAAAAATTTGTCTAAATTTCCGCGTTGAAATAGTTCCTGTTTGCACATACTCTATCCTGTCATGGCAATTTCTTATCATGCCGAAGCAGAATTTACGAATGAAATCAAAGGCGAACCAATCTTTGTTGAAGGTTCCACACTTTCTATTGGCCAAGATACTTTCATTGTCAATTCTCTTCTTGAATTTCCATCCTGCTATGAATTGATTCATCAGATCTCAGGTGACAGGCATATTGTCATTGCAACAAAAACCAATCAAGGAATTGATATCTCATTGAATGGATATACCTATTCCATCAAGGTGAGTGATTCCCGACAATTTGCTTTAGGTACAATCATACTGTCCGGTGCCGGCACCTCATCTTCCACTGTAAAAGTGAATGCACCTATGCCTGGATTATTGAAAGCAATCAATGTTTCGGCAGGTCAAATCGTTAAAAAAGGTGAGTCAATCTTTATACTCGAAGCAATGAAAATGGAGAATGCGATAAAATCTCCAATCAATGGTATCATAAAAGAGATACATGTTAAGTCCGGCTCAGCGATTGAAAAGGGATTTGTCCTTTGCACAATCGGTCCACAAGAATAATGCAAACACTTAGATACAATTACGTTTTTCACTTCAAGGTTAAGCCATGAAAAAACGACTACTTTTTCTCTTCAGCTTCATGCTCATTGCAAGTACTGTAACACAGTCTGCATATGCAGGAAGATTGGAAGGCAAATTGCTCAATGCTGTTACAAAGGCAGGAGAATCCGCTCCCAATGAACCTTTGTATCTTTATTCTGCAACTATCGAGGCAGATGATGATGATAATGCTGCAAATGCATTAAAGACTAAGAATATCAAAATCATCAATCTTGGTCCTGCGATCAATACAGATGCTGATGAATATGCACCAACTGTTACTGCCGATGGAAAAACATTGTTTTTCGTATCAAACAGAAAGGGCAGTAAAGCAAGTGACGATGTAGAGTATCGTGGTCCTGCTTCTGATGACTTCTGGGCATCAAGAAAAGAAGGAAGATTGGATGAATTCCAAGCTGATTCTCTCTTTAATATCGAACCTGAACCAAAGAATAGTAAGAATACTGTTAATACGATTTACAATGAAGGTGCTGCTTCTATTTCATCCGATGGTCAAAGACTTGTCTTTACAGCTTGTGACCGTCCTGATGGATTTGGCTCCTGCGATTTGTATTTGACAGAAATTGATGGTGTGAAATGGGGAAGACCTTCCAACTTGGGTAAAGAAGTCAATTCCAATTTCTGGGATTCACAACCATCTTTATCACCTGATGGAAATCGTATCTATTTCTCATCAAATCGTCTCGGACCAAACAATACGGATTCCGATCCCGGAAATACGAATTATGATATTTGGTATGCCGATTTTGATGAAGAAACAGGAAATTGGAAACCGGCTAAAAATCTTGGTGCTCCAGTCAATACAGGTGGTGAGGAACTTGGTCCATTCATTGCAAAAGATGGTGTTACACTATACTTCGCTTCAACAGGACATATCCCGAATCTCGGCGCAAAAGATTTCTACTTTACTACATTGAAAGATGCTGAAAAGAATATCTGGACAAAACCTGAACCAATACCATATCCGGGCATCAATTCAAAAGATGATGAAGAATTTATTTCATTCCCTGCTTCTGGTGATGTTATTTACTTCTCTTCAGACAGATCATTTGAGCGTTCACAAGGTGGTCAAGATGTCTTTATGGCATTTGTTCCTCCATTCTCAAGAGCTGTGATCCTTCGAGTTATAGTCATTGATGAATGTACCGGTGAAGGAATTCCTGCACTCGTCACAATCAAGAATAAGCATATCGGAACTTCCAAGCGTGATTCATTGAAACAAGGAAAACCTGAACTTCAATATATCGTTCAAAATGCCGATTATGGAACAGGTGATAATGCATCTGAAAAGATTGAATTTGAAATCGTAGCGCAAAATGACAAGTATGGCACTAAGTCTCAAACTGTGACCATCATTAAGCCCGAAACCACATATGATGAAGAAAAGGCAAAGCAATCAAAGGAAGAGCCACCGGTGCGAATCACTCTCGGAAGAAAACCTCAAATTTCTGCTGAGATGGAGTATGCAGATTATATCAAGCGTGTAAGCAAGAAGAATCCAAACCTTGCTTCTTGGAAAGGTTTGGTATTGGAGGAAGTTGCAACTATCGATTTGTTCCCACTTCTGCCTTATGTATTCTTTGATTCAACTTCTTCAACCATTCCATCACGCTATCGCTTATTCTCTTCATCAGCTCAAACAGCAGGATTCTCAGATGAAAGAGTTGTTGGTGACAAGAATGCCAATACTCCTGAGAAGTATTATGATATCTTGAATATTTATGGATATCGCTTGAAGAAATATCCTAATGTTTCTGTAACAGTCACCGGCTGTAATGATGAAACATCACCCGGTGAAAAAGACATGGATCTTTCACAGAGAAGAGCACAAGTTGTTTATGACTATCTCAAGAATGTTTGGGGTATCGAAGAAAGCAGAATGAAGCTTGAGAAACGTAATCTTCCTGATGCTTTGGTTGCTTCAAAGACAAGTGATAAAGATCCACAAAGTAAATTGTACAGTAATGTAGAAAATCGTAGAACCGAGCTCACATTTGCAAGTAGTTCTGAGGAAGACCTCTGGCAAGTACGTAAGCCATTGATTGACCGTGAACCAACAATCTTCCCAACACCTTTGACCATGGATTTCCAATTGGATAATGGAATTGATGAAGGATTGGTCGAATCACGCAGAATCGAAGTCAAGCGCGGTGATGGTGAGTGGATTACGCTTACCAAAGTTGGCAAGACAGAAAAAACATATACATGGGATTGGAAAAATGCAGCCGGTGCAAAACTTGAAGAATCCATCAATGATGAAGGTGCATTCACTGCCAGACTTATCGTGAAGAGTATCAATGGCTCTGAATGTGCTTCAGAACCAATCATGATCAAAGTGATGATCGTGAAGAATAAGCCGGGCGTAAAAGTTGAGAAAGCCGGTGCAAAAACACGCGAAAGTTATAAGCTTGTTCTTTTCCCATTCAATCGTTATGATGCAGGTCCATTCAATGAGCGTATCATGAAGGAATTTGTATTCACACGTACAATGCCTAAATCTGAAATAGCCGTCGAAGGCCATACAGATGTTATCGGTATGTTTGAATCCAATGCGAAATTGTCCACAAATCGTGCAAAAACAGTTGAAACTGCTATTCGCAATGCGACCAAAGGTCAATTCCAAGTATTGGAATCAAAAGGTGTAGGTGAGGAATTGCCATTCTATGTCAATGTATTGCCCGAAGGAAGATTGTACAATAGAACGGTACAAATCAATATTCAGACACCTATTGAAGAAGAGTAAGATCTCTGATATTATTTCAAGGCCATTCGTCATGCGAATGGCCTTTTTTTATGTCCTCATAATCGCAGAAGACGGTATATTTGCAGGACCTTTCCGCAGCATTATTTATTGAATTGCCATGCCATGTATTCGCTCGATTTCAGGGCTTAGAGTCACGAATGATGAATTAACCAAAGAGTTGATTGTTTCATATGCTCATGCTTTTGCATCATATCTTCCACCGGGACCAATCGTCATCGGAAGAGATGGCCGTCCATCTGGCATTTGGATGGAAGAAGTGATCATTGATTCACTCTTAGCTTGTGGGAGAGATGTCATTTCTTTGGGAATTGCACCAACACCAACAATTCAACTTGAGACTGAACATTCGAATGCAATTGGTGGGATCTCAATCACTGCATCGCATAATCCGGCAGAATGGAATGGAATGAAATTTCTGAATGCTGGAGGTGTATTCCTTAATGCCCAAGAGAATCTAGAGTTTTGGTCATATCTTGATCATCCTATTTCATTGG